>JBGSUF010000402.1:0-29663 GCA_041736285.1 Hyphomonadaceae bacterium
CGCCGCGCTTCGGTTCGCGCACGGCGAAGAACACGACGAGCGCCAGCAGGATGCCCGGAATGCCGGCGGCGAAAAAGGCGGCCCGCCAGCCGAACTGACCCAGCACATAGTCGCCAAAGGGGAAGCCCGCCATGATGCCGAGGCCGATGCCGAGCGTGTAGATTCCCATGGCTGTTGCGCGTTCGCGAGGGGCGTAGAGGTCGGCGATCATGGAGGTGGCCGGCGGGGTGCCTCCGGCCTCGCCAATGGCGACCCCCATGCGGGCAAGGGCGATGTGGACGAAATTCTGCGCAAAACCGGACAGGGCCGTCATCCCCGACCAGAAGGCCAGGGCCAGAGCGATGATATTCTTGCGCTTTCCCCGGTCTGCCCAGATCGCCGCAGGAATGCCCAGCGTCGAATAGAAGATGGCGAAGAACAGGCCCGATAACAGGCCAAGCTGGCCGTCAGTGAGGCTGAACTCCTTCTGGATTTCCCCCTGGAGGATGAGTAGCACCTGACGGTCGAAATGGTTGAAGGCGTAAACGAGGGTGAGGATGAGGAGGACAAAGGTGCGGCCGCGCCGGTTTTCGGCGGGGACGGTGTGTTGCGAGGGGGGTGTGGGGGCGGTGCGCGTGCTCATGGGCGGTGCTTTTCGATCTTGCGGATGAAGTCGGTGATGGCGGCGGCGACGGGAGGTTCGTCCAGAATGGGAGCGTGGCCGATGCCGGGCGCGACGACCTCGGCGGCGTCCGGATGAAGCTCGATCATGCGGCGGGCGGTCTGCGCCGAGAACAGGTCCGAAATCTCCCCGCGCACGATCAGCAGCGGGACGGCATACATCGCCTTGAACAACTCCCACCCGGCCGCCCGCGCCTCGTCGGTGACCTTGATGGCGGCCAGCGAGGCGGAGATGGCGGTGTCATAGTCAAGGACGATGCGGCCATCATCGGTCTGGCGCCATGTGCGGCGGGCAAAGTCCATCCAGTCGGCGGGTTCGAAATGCGGGAAGGCGCTGGACTGGACGGTTGCGGTTCGCGCCGCTGCGTCTTCCCATGTGGCGACCGAGGGCGCTCCGCCGACATAACCGGCGATGCGGTCGAGCCCGGCCTGCTCCAGTTCCGGGCCGATGTCGTTGAGCACGACACCCTCGATCCGCGGCGCGAGGAAGGTCATCATCACCATGGACATCAGCCCGCCCATGCTTGTGCCGATGAGGATGACGCGCTGCCAGCCGAGCTTGTCGAGCAGGCGGTTCATGTCCATCGCATAGGTCGGCACGGCGTAGCGTTCCGGTTGCGTGTCGTATTGCGAACGTCCGCGGCCGCGCTGGTCGACCGCGACGATGTGGAATCCATCACCGAGGGCGGCGATCAGCGGTATGAAGTCACGGTGGTTTCGCGTCAGGCCGTGCATCATCAGGAGCTTTGTCGGCGAAGCTGGGTCGCCATATTCGCGGGCGTAGAGGCGCAGGCCCCCTTCGCCTTCGTACCAGATATCTTCAGCCATATTCGCGGTCCTTGTAGAGTTGCCGGAGTTCACGCTTGAGCGTCTTGCCGTTCGGGTTGCGGGGAAGTTCGGCGATGGTCTCGACGGCGGCAAGTCTTTGCTGGCGGCCGAGCCGGTCATTCGCCCAGACGAGGATTTCAGCCGGGTCGGCGATTTCGCGCACGACAACGAGGCCGAGCGGCGTCTCGCCCCAGCGCGCGCTGCGCACCGGAATGACGGCAGCCTCAGCCACGCAAGGATGGGTGATCAGCACCGCTTCGATGTCCTGCGGGTAGATGTTCTGTCCCCCGGAGAGGATCATGTCCTTCTTGCGGTCGACAATGTAGAGGAAGCCCGCCTCGTCGAGACGGCCGATATCGCCGGTGCGCAGCCAGGCGCGGCCCTCCTCATCGGTCCATGTCGCCTCCTGCGTGGCATCGGGGCGGTTGAGGTAGCCCGGCATGACGATCGGGCCGGTGGCGACGATCTCCCCGGCCTCACCCGGTGGCAGGCGCCGTCCGTCGTCGTCGATGATGGCGATGTCGGTGCCCATCAGGGGTGTGCCGACCGAGGCCGGGCGGGTGGCGGCGTCTTCTGGATCGAGTGTGGTGATGACGCCCTCCGTCAGGCCATAAAGTTCGATCATCACCGGGCCGAAACGGTCAGACAGCCGCGCCTTCAGCTCCGGCGAGAGCGGTGAACCGCAGGACATCATCGCCTGCACGCTGCAGGCATCGACGTTTGCGGGCCCAGCGTCCAGGAGGCGCTGGAAGGCGACGGGCACCATGGATGTGTGGGTGATGCGGTCGCGGGCGAGGCTGTTCCAGACGGCGGCGGCATCGAATCCCGGCGCGATGACGAGGGTTCCGCCGCAGATCAGGGTGCACAGCAGGCTGACCCAGGAAATGTTGGAATACATGCCGATGGTGACAAGCGTGCGTGCGCCGGAGTGATAGCGCAGCGCCAGCGCCAGCGAGCGCGCCCATTCAAGGCGCCCGGAATGGGTGTGGACGATGCCCTTGGGCAGTCCGGTCGTGCCGGAGGAATAAATGATGTTGCAGGGCGCGTCCGGGTCGATCCGGATGTCGGGCGGGGTGGCGGGCTGGCCGCGGACAATGCTTGCAAGGTCTGTCCAGCCGGAACACGGGCCGGCGCAAAACCTCAGCCGTTGCAGCGCGACAGACGAAAGGGCCGGCGAGGCAAGCACGCGCCCGGCCTGATCCGGCGTCGTGATGATGACCCGGGCGTCGCAGTCGGAAATCATCCCGGCAAGCGCCGCATCGGAAACGGAAAGGTTGAGCGGCACGACGATCAGCCCCGCGCGCATCGCGCCGAAAATGGCTTCAAGCATGGGAAGACCGTTTCCCATCATCAGCACGGCGGCGTCTCCGGGGCGAAGTCCCTCGGAAATCAACGCGTGGGCCAGGCCAGACCAGCGCGCATCGAGGTCTCCCCAGCTCACATCGCCCTCCGGCGTGATCGCAGCCAGCTTCTGCGACCGCCAGCGGCCCTGCAGGCGCAGAATGTCCGGCAGGAGCGGTTCGCCCCGCGCAAAGGCGTGCTGCATCATCCTCCCCTCCTGTCCGATCTGTGTCTTGTAAGTGCCGCCAGGAGTCCGGACATTGTCCGGACCGCAGCGGCGCTGACGCCGGCAGGTATTCAACGCTTGTTGAAATTTGACACGGCTCGCGGCAACGTGCAAGCGCGGCGGTCGCAGGATCGCAAGGCAGGTGACTGGTCAGGGAACGGGCGACGCATGGAAGATGGCGACCTGAGAACACAGCAGAGAGAAGACCGCCGGACGCGCATTCTGGACGCGGCCGAAGAGCTTTTCGCTCGCCACGGCTATGACGCTGTGACGCTGCGTGCCATAGCCCGGCTCGCCGAGGTCGATGTCGCGCTGGCCAATTATCATTTCGGACCGAAGCGCGACCTGTTCGACGCCGTGCTGATGCGGCGCGCGAAGATCCTGAACGACATGCGCCTGCGCGAACTCGACGAGACGATGCGTGCGGCGGCGCCGGGGCGTCCGACGGTGGACGGGATCATCCGCGCCTATCTTCATCCGCTGCTGAACGCTCCGCATATTCATGAGGCGGGCTGGAAGAATTACTACGCGCTCGTGGCCTATGTGAACAACTCGCCCGAATGGGGCGGCAAGCTGATGACGCAGTTCTTCGATCCGCTGGTCGGGCGCTTTGTCGAGGCGTTTCGCGCGGCGCTGCCCGGCGCGGGGGATGCCGAACTGTTCTGGAGCTATCATTGCCTGTCAGGCGCACTGACGCTGACATTTGCGCAGACCGGGCGGATCGACAAATTGTCGCAGGGGCTTTGTCGCTCCGACGATCTTGAGGCCGCCTATGAGCATATCGTGGCCTTCACGGCGGGTGGGTATATCAACGCCTGCGGTGGTCTGGCCGAATGAAAAACGACCCCGGACACGAATGATCCGGGGCCGCCACGTTCAAGGCTGACCGGCCACCCCTAGAAGCGCACCTCCAGCCCGAAACTGACCTCCTGCGGCTTTCCGGGTCGAAGACCCGAAGGCGAAAGCGAGGCCAGATAGGTCTCGTCGAACAGGTTCTCGACCTTGGCGCGCAGGCGCAGCTGATCGTTCACGTCAAACCAGATCGCCGCATCGGTGAGCCAGCGTGCGTCGATCGACTGGGCTGCCAGAATGTCTCCCTGACCGGCGATGGCGCGGGCTTCGCTGACATAGTTGGCCGACAGGTTTGCGCCCCAGCGGTCAGCCTCGATGCCGGCCAGAAGGGTCAGTTGCTGCTCTGGAACGTAAGGCAGTTCATCGCCCGCATCGACCGTGCCCCACGGGCCGTAGGAGGAGGCGAAACTGGTCCGGAACTCCGTCTGCGTGTAGGTGTAGACGAGACCGAGCGGGACCGAATACGCCCCGCCCAGCCACGCGCCCGCATCATATTGCGCCGTCAGCTCAATCCCGCTGACATCGACTTCTCCGCCATCAAACTGGTCGCCGACAACGCAATCGCCACCGGACGATGCCGTGCAGGTGCCGAGAAGGTTGGAGTAGTCGTTGAAGAATGCGATGACCTCGAAACCCGCCGGGCCGCGGTCAAACCGTGCGCCGGCCTCATAGTTCCAGCTTTCCTCGGCCTCCGCCCGGGTCGTGCCGGGGCCGGCAATGGCGAAGCCGCGATGGACGCCCGCCAGAAGCGTCCAGTTCGCGCTGGCATCATACAGGACGCTGACGCCCGGCACGATGACGCTGTCATTCAGCGCGCGCACGCGGGTCGGGCCGTTGAGGCGGGCCGGGTCGCTGGTGGAATAGTCAAGCCGGGTCAGCGTGTAGTCCTCGAACCGCGCGCCCGCCTTTAGCGCAAACCTGCCGAATGTGATCCGGTCCTCGATGAAAATCGCAAGCGCTTCGCCCTCGGACACGCGGTTGGTCTGGCTGCCGCGCGCGCCTGCGCTGGTCAGAAACAGCCGACCGCCCTCCAACCGGTAGGCGTCGTCCTCCTGGAAGCGGTCCTCGCTGTCCTCGTGATAGCGAACACCGACTGTCAGTTCGTGCTGCAGTCCGCCCAATTGCGTCTCGAAGGCCAGCACCGACTGCACGCCCCGGCTCAGAAAAGCCCGGCGATTGGCGCGGAAGACGAGCGAATCGTCGAGGCTCGCGGCGCCGGTCAGAAGGTCCAGTTCGGCGGCAAAGCGCAGCGGATCATCGAGGATGGCGCTCAACCCGACATCACCTGCAGCGCCATTGCCGCCCGCCGCCACGCCCTCCAGCTTGTACCAGTTGCGGCCAAAATCATTCTGATAGGCGAAGCTGGTGAGCGAGAGGCGGGGGGAGACGTCGATCTTGTGCGTGAGCTGGTAAAGCTCGTTGCCGCCTTCGAAGACGTCATTTCGGCTGGCGTCGTAGCGGCGCAGCGGATTGGCGTCATAGTCCTCGCGCGTCAGGCCAAGATAGGTTTCGTCCGACACTTCGTTGCGCCGCTGGTATTTGAATTCCAGCGATTGGGGCATGGCGGCCGCCTCGTCGTAAAGGCCGAGCTTGACGACAATATCATCGGCCTCGAAGCCCGTATTGCCGCCGGAATCCAGCACTTTGAAGCCGTCGCTCCTGTCGGACACGAACTCGATCAGACCGCCCGCCTTGACCCGGGTGCCGCCAATCTCATCGCGGCCACCGGTCCAGACGTGCAGGCGCTGGCGCCCGAAATCACCGAAAAACACCTGCCCGAAGCCCGACACGGTTTCCGGCACCGGGGTGGAGAACAGATTGATCGCCCCGCCCGTCGTGCGCGGGCCGTAGCGCACCACGGCCGGGCCCTTGGTCACTTCGACCGCGCTGATGCGGGTCATGGTCGGGAAGTAGTAGGCGGCCGGACTGGCATAGGGGGCGGGGGCGATGGGCACGCCGTCCTCCATCAGCGCAACCCGCGCCGAACGGTCCGATCCCGATCCGCGAAGGCCGATATTCGGGCGAAGGCCAAACCCGTCCTCCTCCTGGATGTTGACGCCTGGCACGGCGCGCAGCACCCGCAGCACATCCGACTGGGCCTGCACCGACAGGTCGGCATCTGTCAGGAAGGAGACCGAGCCGGCCACCTCGGCGGCATTGTCGCTGGAGCCGGTTACGACGATGGTTGAAAGCAGGCGGTAGGGGTCATTGTCGGCATCAGCGGGGCCTTGCGCGTTGGCATCCGGGCCTTGTGCCAGTGCGGGCAGCGCGAACATGGCGAAGGCGACGGCGCCAAGGGCGGGGCGGCACAGGGCCGATGTGCCGCGGTGCGTGTGGTTGGATGTCATGTGTGCCTCCAATGGAAATGAGAATGATTTGCAAGGCGCTTATGGAGAAATTGAGAATGGATCGCAAGTGCAAAAGCGCCACAGGCGGCGACTTTCTTTTCAGGCGCGGATCGGTGCGCGGCAGGGCTTTGCTTTGTGCGATTGCCCGCTAGGGTGGTCGCCAGAGCCGCAAAAAGCGGCCGGATAAAGGGAGGACGCATGTCCGCAATCGCGCTGCCATCACAGGAGACAGCCTCTGGGGAGGCGGTGACGGGCGGCCCGTTCGGTCGCAAGGCATTTGGTTGGGCGATGTTCGAATTCGCCCGCAATCCCTATTACAACCTGATGGTGATCTACGTTTTCGCGCCTTACTTCGCGCGGGAGATCGCGGGCGGCGGCGCAGACGGACAGGTCTGGGCCGGCATGAACATCACCATTGCCGGACTGGTCTGCGCCGTCACCGTGCCGCTGATCGGTGCGGCGGGGGATCGCGGATGCCGACTGAAGCCTGTCATTGCGTTCTTCATGGGGCTTTTGGGGCTGGTTGCCGCTCTGACATGGTTTGTCCAGCCCTCATGGGGCGGATGGGCGCTTGTGCTCGGCGTGGTCACGGCGGTGATCGGGTATTGCAGCTACACCTACGGAGAAGTGCTGCACAATGCGATGCTGGCGCGGTCGGCGCGCCGCAGCGCCCTGCCGGCGGTTTCGGGTATCGGGCTTGGCTTCGGCAATCTCGCCGCCGCGATGGTGTTCATCATCATGCTCTGGGCCTTTATCATCCCGGTGGAAATGCCGGGCCTGCCCGGATTTCCCGATGGGCCGCTGTTTGGCCTCGATCCGGATGCGCGCGAACATATTCGCATTGTCGGGCCGGTGATCGCGGTCTGGCTCGCCATCTTCATCCTGCCATTCTTCCTGATGATGCCGGACACAAGTCCTGCGCGCTCAAGCTGGTCACAGGCGTTGGGTGCCATCGTGTTTGGCGGGCCGGGGCTGGGATCGAAATGGTCGCGCTTCCGGACGCAGCTCAAACGCCTTCGCGGCTATCTTGAGGGCCTCTCGCGCGACTGCCCGGACGCGTTCCGCTTTCTGCTGGCGCGCCTGTTGTTTGCTGACGCGCTGGCGGCCCTGTTGACGATTGGCGGGGTTTACGCGTCGGGTGTGCTCGACCTCACACAGACGGAACTCATCGTTCTGGCCATCCTCTCGACCGTCGGCGCGATGGCGGGCGCTTTTCTCGGCGGTGTGCTGGACAGTGCTTTCGGCCCGCGCCGGGCCCTGATCGGCGAATTGATGGTCCTGTTCGTCGGGCTGATCCTGCTGATCTCGTTCACCCGCGAAAGCCTGTTGTTCGGCCTCGTCGCCAACAATCCGGCGGTGCATGAGGGCAATTTTTTCCAGAGCACGGCCAAGATCGGATACACCGCCGCGCTGTTCCCGCTATCGATGGCGGTTGGCGCGGTCATCACCTCGGCGAGGGTGCTGATGGTACAACTCGCCCCGCCAGCGCGGATCGGGGAGTTCTTCGGCCTGTTCACGATCGCGGGAACGATCACGGTGTGGATGGGGCCGGCGCTGGTGTCCATCCTGACCGCCGTATCCGGCAGCCAGCGTATCGGGATGATCGGCATCGGCGTATTGCTGCTGGCGGGTCTGTCCCTCCTGCTGACAATTCGCAGTGGCGCGCGGGCCCGTTCGCAGATGATCGCGCCCTGACATCCAGCCGCCGGGCCGCCGCGGCCCCCGTGCCGGTGGTGGTGGCGCCGACACCGATGCCGGTGGTGGCGCGTCAGTTGCGGTTGCGGATCACTTCGGCATTGCGGCGCGGCTTCAGATAGAACACGTCGCCGAGGGTCTGCTCATTGCTGATAACGTAGCCAACTCTCGAACTGTAGCCGAACTGAACCTCCGCCACGACGACGCTCTGTCCGCCAGTCATCACACCTGTGGGCAGGGTGTAGAGGCTTTCGGCTTGGAGGGCTTCCAGCCCGGTGCCGCGCGAGTCCGACCAGCGCACCCGGGTCTTGTTGTCCGTGGTGAGATAGACGCTCGTCACGCGCATGCTGCGATTGGCGGTGTCGAGCGGCTGGAAGATGAAGTCGGTGGCCGCGAAGATGTCGTTCATCTCCGGGTTGGTGATCTGGTCATCGCGCGCCACGAGGTCGCCGAGCGTCGACGCGGCATTGGTGACGCGGCGATCGACCGCGAGCAGCTCTGACACTTCGAGGCAGCCGAAGAAGATAAGGGCCATGACCGGCGCCACGAAGGCGAATTCGATGGCCGACACACCGCCGGTGTCATTCCGGTATCGTGAAAGGAATGAGCGTGACATCAGCTGTCTCCAAAGGGTTCGTTGCGGAAAACGGCGACCGCGCCAAGCAGACGGCGATTGTTCGGCATGTTTGCAATCGGGGCGGAGAGAACCGGGGTGATGAGTGTCCACTCGTAATAGACCCGAACGACGACGATTTCGTCGGCCTTTCCAGGCGTGAACTGGACCTTTGTCCGGTCGACTTCGCCCTCGGGCGTCATCGACAGGGCGGTCGCATTGCCGCTCATTGACGTGAAGCTCGCAAATGTTCGCACATCAATGGTCAGGCGGGGATCGCCAGGCTCGCAATTCATCAGTGAAAACAGTCTGTCGCACACTGACTGGCGGAACTCGCTGGCCGAAAAGCCGCCCTTCTGCAGTTCGCCGGTGCGGATCTGCCGGGAGGCTTCGCTCACCGCGTGCTCAAGGATGGTGGACATGATGAACAGCAGCGCCATCTCGATCAGCCCGAACAGCAGGATGAAGAACGGCACGGCGATCAGCGCAAATTCCAGCGCCGCCAGACCCTGACGGTCATCGCGCCAACGCCGGAACTGCCTGAGAATGCGCGGCGCGATCACGCCTGGCACATGAAGCTCTGCCATCTCACTGACTCCTGTGAACAATATCTGCCATCGATATCAGCTCCAGGTTCAGGGAGGGTTTGATCCGCCTTCAAAATTCACATGAAATTCAAACGGCCCCGCACCTTTGAGTGCAGGGCCGCGCGGGGCAGAAAAGTGGTGGAGGCGCCGTCAGTTGGCGTCGGCAGCGCGGGCGATGTCACGGGTTTGCCCATAGACCTGCGAGAAATAGGTCGGATCGTCGCCGGGCGCGAGGACGGAACGGCAACCCGGCGCGCAGTCATAGGACTGGACACTGTCTCCCCGCACGATGCGCAGGGTGGACTTGGACGGATTGGTCACCGACACATCGCCGGAATATATCGTGTTGCCCGCCTCGTCGAAGATCATCAGATTGGTCGAGCCATAGCTCTTCCCCGTTATGAACAGCAGGTATTCATCGAACACAGCGATATCGGCAACGAGCGGATTGCCGATCACGATGCTCGACGCCGGCTTGCTGAGCCGCAGCGGCTCGGTCTTGTTGGCCTCGATGGTGAGGAGCGGCGCAGCCGAGGCAGCGACAGGCACACACGCCATGACTGCAGCGAGGGCAATGGAACGAAACGCCATGATCTTTCCTCCGGGACAAGCTTTCGGGGGAGATCATGGGACAAGAAGGTTGCCCGTTCGCTAATTTGGCCAGCGGAGAATGCGCGAGGGGATGGAGGAGCCGTTCTGCTGTGCCTGATGAACGCCCACGCCTGAGAAGATGTTCGCGTGCGTGTGCGTGCGCGCGTGCGAGCGTGCGGGCAGGGTGGATCATGCGGAAGATGACCGCCGGAAGCGGGGGCGGTGAGGAGAGATATCGTGGTTAACAGAATACAGATTTGGCTTCAGGAAGTTTATATACGTGTTTACTTGGAATTCACTTCACCGGGGTAGTGTGGTTCTTGTCGCAGGGGACATGGAAGATCACCTGGGCATCAAAAACAACCTCGTGCATGATGGGAGTCTCAAATGCAAAAGTTCGTCAAGTTCATCAAGAATAACTCCGGCGCCACCGCGATCGAATACGGCCTGATCGCAGCCCTGATCGCCGTCGCCGTCATCGGTGCGGTCACCACGCTCGGCGGCAACGCCAGGACCACCTTCGAAGGCGTTGGCACGGCGATCTCGGCCGGCAACACCGCTGGCGGCCTCGGCGGCGAGTAATCGCAACCGGAGTGCTTGAGGCTCGTCTGATCTGAGCCTCCAGATGAATGCGGAAACCGCTCGGCAAATCGCCGGGCGGTTTCTTGCATTTCAAAGTATTCAAAAACGAAAAATCGAAAACACAGATTACCGTTGCCATAATACAAACCGTCAAACCTTCGTTCAGCCTTTTGTGGTGTATTCGCCTCCAAACATACCGGGTGGGTGTGGCGTGAAAGGAAGACGGACATGACGGTTTTGCTCGCGAGCGTATTTTTCGCGCTGGTCGCCTGGTCGGTGGTGACTGACCTCCACAAGATGATCATCCCCAACTGGCTGAGCGGCGCGGTGTTTGTGCTGTTCATCCCCGCCGCCTTCGTGGCCGGCCTGAGCTGGCCGGAAGTGGGCGGGCATGTGCTGGCCATGGTGATCGCGCTGGCGGTCTGCTTCCTGCTTTTCGCGGTCAACGTGTTCGGCGGCGGCGATGCCAAGCTGATTCCGGGCGTCATGCTCTGGGTCGGGGCAGCGGGCGGGCTGGAATTTCTCACCGCAATGGCGCTGGTCGGCGGGGTGCTCGGCCTGATCCTGCTTCTCGCGCGGCGGGTGGTTCCGGCAGGTGATGTGATGATCCTGCAGAAGACCTCTGGTGTGCCTTATGCCGTGGCGATTGCGGCCGGGGCGATCTATGCGGCGCCGCAGTCTGCGCTGCTCACAGATTGCGTCCAGCCCATCGTCAGGATTCTGGCGCATTAACCTTGCCTTAGAGCCGATGTGAAATTTTGACGATTGAAAACGCGTCGTTTCATCCGACGCGGATCTGAGGAGGCGACAGTGTCACCCATTCGTATCATCATCCTGCTGGTGGCCGCCGGTGCAGCCGTCGCAGCCGCGTTCCTGATGCGGAACATGTCGCAGGTCCCGGAGCCGATCGCGGCGGTGCTGCCGATCCAGCAGGAAGTGCAGCGGGAACCGACTGTAAAGGTGCTGGTGGCAAGGCGCGACATGGCGCGCGGCGAACTCCTGATCGAAGCCGACATGGTCTGGACCGACTGGCCCGAAAGGGCGCTGAATCCGACATTCTTCAATGAGCGCGACTTCCCGGAGGCGATGATCAGCCTGGCCGGCAGCGCCGTGCGGATGGAAATCTTTGAAAACGAGCCGATCATCGCGCAGCGCCTCGTCGTGAAGGGTTCAACCGGCTACATGGCCGCGCTGATCGGACCCGACATGCGAGCCGTCGCCGTCGAAGTGTCGCCGGAGACCGCCTCGGGCGGCTTCATCCTCCCCGACGACCGCGTCGACGTGATGGTGACCTACGAGATCGAGCTTCAGGGCAATGAAGGCGCGCGTCAGGATGCGGCGGTGACCCAGACCATCCTCCAGAACGTCCGCGTCCTTGCGATCGACCAGTTCTTCCGCCAGCTTGAGACCGGGGCTTACACGCCCGGCACGGTGGCCACTCTGGAACTGTCGCTGGACGATGCCGAAATCCTCGAACTTGCGGACCGGACCGGCGAAATCTCCCTCGTCCTGCGCAGTTTCTCCGACGCGGCCCGCGACGGAGACGATGTGATCTCGGTGGCCGATGCATTCCTTTCCACCGCAAGCCCGACATCACGGTCGAGCGGGACGGTGACCATCGTGCGCAATGGCAAGGCGCAGACAGTTTACGCCGGAGGGGGCAATTGATGTCCAGCACGCTCGGTCGCTTTCTCGGCACGCTGATTGCGACAACGGCGCTTGTGGCCGCTGCGCCTGTCGCGCTGCCTCAGAATCTCATGCAGGTGAAGATCACCGAGGCGGGCGGCAGCCCGGTCTCTCAGGCCCTGTCATTGCCAATCAACAAGTCGGCAGTTGTCGAGCTTGCCGTGTCGGCCGGTGACATCATCATCGCCAACCCGGCGATTGCAGACGCCTTTGTGCAGACTGACCGCCGCTTCATCTTCCGCGGGATCGAGACGGGCAAGACCAACGCCTTCATTTTCGATCGCAACGGCAACCAGATCGTCAACCTCGAAATCACGGTCGAACAGGACATCAGCGATCTTGAAGTGCTGGTGAAGCGGCTGGTGCCCGATGCGCGCGTCTTCGTGCAGGGCGTCAACGGCAACATCGTGCTGACCGGGCGCGCCGAAAACCTTGCGCAGGCCGACCAGATCCTGCGGCTCGTGCGCGGCTATCTGCCAGACCCGGCGACCCAGATCGTCAACCTCATCCAAGTCAACAGCAATGACCAGGTCATGCTGCAGGTGCGCGTCGTCGAGATGCAGCGCTCGGTGGTCAAGCAGCTTGGCGTCAACCTTTCGGGCGGCACGTCCTTCGGCGAGCTCGCGTCGCAGTCGCTGCAACAGCTCTTCCAGGCCGGACCGGGCGGCGCTCTGTTGCC
This sequence comes from Hyphomonadaceae bacterium, assembly GCA_041736285.1. Lineage (GTDB taxonomy): Bacteria > Pseudomonadota > Alphaproteobacteria > Caulobacterales > Hyphomonadaceae > JBGSUF01. The sequence goes on from JBGSUF010000402.1 coordinate 12,689, forward strand.
GGTCGTCGATGCCGATGGCAATCCGGTCGAGGCGCTCCTGCCTTCGGCGCCATGGACCAACAATGGCAATGTCAGCGCATCTGACAGCCTGAGCATCGGTTCGGGCCTTGATGTCAGCAGTTCCTACCAGAACTATGTCGGCGACCAGCGCCAGTCGAACATCGGCGCTGCGGTTGAGGCGCTGGAGCGTGTCGGCCTCGTGCGGACGCTGGCCGAGCCTAACCTTGCCACCGTGTCGGGCGAGTCTGCCAACTTCCTCGCCGGGGGCGAATTCCCCGTCCCGGTCGGCCAGAAGAATGACGGCACGGTCACGATCGAATTCAAGAAATTCGGTGTCGGCCTCGGCTTTACGCCGGTCGTCCTGTCAGAGGATCGCATCTCGCTTCGCATCTCGGTCGAGGTCTCGGAGCTGACGTCGGAAGGCGCTTATGTGCAGGGCTCGGCGTCCGGCACGACAGGCAGCGGCGATGTTCTGTCTCTGCCGTCGCTGACCATTCCGGCGCTGAAAGTGCGGCGCGTCGAGAACACCGTCGAACTGCCTTCCGGCGGCTCGATGATGATTGCCGGCCTGATCCAGGCCGACACGCGCCAGACGCTGGACGGCATTCCCGGCGCCAAGGACATACCGATACTGGGCGCGCTTTTCCGCTCACGGGAATTCGTCAATCAGGAAACCGAACTGGTCATCATCGTCACGCCCTACTTGGTCGATCCGGCGCGGATTGGCGACATGCGGACCCCGGTCGACGGGCTGGTGAACCCGTCGGACCTCGAAAGCACGCTCTTTGGCAAGCTCAACCGCGTCTACGGCACGACTGGCTCGGCTGCAGACGGCACCGGATACAATGCACCCGTCGGATTTATCGAGGAGTAGGCAGATGAAAGCGCTTAACAAACTGCCCGTTCGCGTCGTGATGGCGATGTCGGCCGCCGCCGTGGTCACCGGGTGCGTCAGCGGCCCCAACGCGGTGCCGACCGAATACTACAACACAACCCCGCTCACCCGGAACGCCATCACCGTGGAGGAGACCACCGAGTTTCTTGAACTGCGGGTCTCGCCGGACGACACCCAGCTGACGATCGCCGACAAGGCACGGCTGGAAGGTTTCCTGCTGCGCTACAAGCGCGTCGGTGACGGGCCGCTGATCATGTCGCTGCCCGCCGGGGGCGTGAATGCGCAGGCGGCAGTGCGCGGCGTCGCGGAAGCGCGCCAGATCGCCTATGAGACCGGGGTTCGCTACGAAGACATTGTCGGCGGCAATTATGACGGGTCGGGCGCATACGACGCGCCGATCATCCTGGCCTATCGGTCGTTCAACGCCAAAGCCCCCAATTGCCCTGATTTTTCGACCGTGGATTTTGCCGATGTCAGCTCGAACAACGAGCTGCCGACCCTCGGCTGTTCGGTGCGCACCAACATCGCCGCCATGCTGTCGGAGCCGCAGGATCTTTTCGGAGAGCGTCCGCTCGGCGACACCGACATTGTTCGCCGGACGACGCAGATCGAGGCCTACCGGGCCGGGGAATCGACGTCGGCGGCGCGTAGCGGGGACGAGTCCGGCAAGGTTTCAGACATCGGTGGTTGATCGGAGGCGGCCCTGCGAGCCGCTTCAACTGGGTAGCGTGTGAGAGGACTGGAAGATGGCGAAGGAAAACGCGCTGTTCGACGATGCGTTCGATGAATTTGACGATCCGTTCGATCGCGACACAAGCAGCAGCGGCGATGCAATCAGGTCAGGAATCGAAGCGCTGGTCGCCGACGATTTTGACGATGATGATGCCCCGCCTGCGGCGTCACCCGCGCCTGCGGGCGGTGGGTCGGATCTTGCGACCGCGCTCTACAGCGCTGAGGGCGGCGACCGGGCCATTCCCGCGATCTCGATCCATGCCTTTGTCTCAAAGCCGGATTCGGTGGCCCTGATCCGGACAGTTTCGCGCGATCGTCGCCTGCAACGCGCCAGTCTGGACATTTTCGAGGGTGGAATTCCGGCCGCCATCGAGCGCTATCGCTCCGAGGTCACGCCCAACCTGCTCATTCTCGAAGCGGTCGGCTCGGCGACGGAGCTTCTGGAACATATCGACGCGCTGGCGGGCCTGTGCGACCCGGACATCCAGGTGCTGGTCATCGGCGCGGCCAACGACATCTACCTGTACCGCCAGCTGATGAATCGCGGCATCAGCGAATACCTCGTGCCGCCGATCCAGCCTGTGCAGCTCATCCGGGCGGTCTCGAACCTCTTCGTTGATCCCGACAAGCCGTTCGTCGGCAAGTCGATTGCGGTGATCGGCGCCAAGGGCGGCACCGGCGCTTCAACCATCGCGCACAATCTTGCCTGGTGCTTTGCCGAGCAATGCGGGATCAACACCTCGCTGATCGACCTCGACATCTCCTTCGGCACGACCGCGCTCGACTTCAACCACGATGCGCCGCAGACCGTGCTCGATGCGCTGCTGGCACCGGAGCGGGCCGATGACGCGGTGCTGTCACGCCTGCTCAACAAGGTGACCGAGAAGCTCAGCCTGTTTACCGCGCCGGCCTCGGTGTCTGATACATATGATCTCGACCCGTCGGCGTTTGACACCGTGATCGAGGGCGTTCGCCGCCTTGCGCCGCTCGTCGTGCTAGACATGCCGATGCAGTGGAATGCGTGGACGCGGGCGACACTGGTTGCGGCCGACGAGGTCATCATCGTCTGCCAGCCAGACCTCGCATCGCTGCGCAATGGCAAGAACATCGCCGACCAGCTCAAGGCCGACCGTCCCAACGATGCTCCGCCGCGTCTGGTGCTGAACATGTGCGGCGTGCCGAAGCGGCCGGAAATCCCGGTCAAGGACTTTGCTGCGGCCATCGAAATCGAGCCTGAGATCGTCCTGCCGTTCGAACCGCAGCTGTTTGGCACAGCGTCCAACAACGGACAGATGATCATCGACAGCGATCCGGAGTCGAAGGCGTCCCTCGCCATCGTGCATCTGGCTTCGATCCTGGTCGGGCGGACGATCGAGCCGCCAAAGAAGACGCTGCTGCAGAAATTGCTCGGAAAGTAAGGCCCCAAGCGGGAAGAGGCGAACATGGCATTCGGCAAGCGCAGTGAAACAGGTGGAGCCACGCCGACAAACGTGGCCGTGAAGCCGCGTCCGGCGGAGGCTCCCAAGCCTGCGCAGCGCCCGCCGTCAGCCGGACAGGCGCAGTCGGCCAAGCCTGCTCCCAGCAAGTCAGCTTCCAAGCCGGCGAAGGCCGCTCCGCCTCCGGTTTCCGACTTCCGCGTCGATGAGCGCACCGAGGAATACCACCGCACCAAGAGCACGATCTTCAACGCGCTGATCGACACGATCGACCTCGGGCAGCTTGCTCAGCTCGACAGCGAGAGCGCGCGCGAGGAAATCCGCGACATCGTCGTCGAGATCATCGCGATCAAGAATGTCGTGATGTCGATTTCCGAGCAGGAAAACCTGCTTGAGGACATCTGCAACGACGTGCTCGGTTACGGTCCGCTTGAGCCGTTGCTGGCGCGCGACGACATCGCCGACATCATGGTGAACGGCGCCGATACCACGTATATCGAAGTCAACGGCAAGATCGAACGCGCCAACATCCGTTTCCGCGACAATGCCCAGCTGATGAACATCTGTCAGCGCATCGTGTCGCAGGTCGGACGCCGGGTCGACGAGAGCTCACCAATCTGCGACGCGCGCCTTCTGGATGGCAGCCGGGTTAACGTCATCGCCCCGCCGCTGGCGATTGACGGGCCGACGCTCACCATTCGTAAGTTCAAGAAGGACAAGCTGAAGCTCGAAGACCTCGTCCGCTTTGGCTCGATCTCTGAAGCGGGCGCCGAGCTGTTGCGCATCATCGGCCGCTGTCGGTGCAACGTGCTGATCTCGGGCGGTACGGGCTCGGGCAAGACGACGCTCCTGAACACGCTGACGGCCTTCATCGACGCCGGAGAGCGCGTCATCACCTGCGAAGACTCCGCCGAACTCCAGCTCCAGCAGCCGCATGTCGTGCGTCTCGAAACCCGCCCGCCCAACATTGAGGGCTCGGGTGAGGTGACGATGCGCGACCTTGTGAAGAACTGCCTGCGCATGCGTCCTGAGCGGATCATCGTCGGCGAGGTTCGTGGCCCCGAAGCGTTCGACCTTCTGCAGGCCATGAACACCGGTCACGACGGCTCGATGGGAACGCTGCACGCCAACACGCCGCGCGAGGCGCTCAGCCGTATTGAATCGATGATCACGATGGGCGGCTTTTCGCTGCCGGCAAGAACAATCCGCGAGATGATCTGCGGCTCGATCGACGTGGTCATTCAGGCATCGCGCCTTCGCGACGGGTCGCGCAAGATCATCTGCGTTACCGAAGTCATGGGCCTTGAGGGCGATATCATCGTGACGCAGGACGTGCTGCGCTACGAGATGGAAGGCGAGGATGAGAACGGCCGGATCACCGGCGCTCATCGCTCCACGGGCATTGGCCGACCGCGCTTCTGGGAACGTGCGCGCTATTACAACATGGAACGCGAGCTTGGTGCTGCGTTGGACGCGCTGGAAGGTGTCGGATGAGCGGCGATCTGATGATTTACGGGATTGCCGGCCTTGCCTTTCTGGCGTTTGCAGGGGTCGGGATGGCCTTTGCCGGGGGCGATAAAGGCACCGGAAAAGCCACAGCGCGCGCCAAGCAAATCGCCAAGGGCGAGACCCGTCCGGCCGGTGGTCGGGTCAAGAAGGATGAGGGCAATCAGCGCCGTCGCCAGACCCAGGCCATGCTTGAAGGTCTGCGCGACCGCGAGGAAAAGCGTCGCAAATCGCTGATGCCGAAAGATACCAAGGCAAGGCTGCAGCAGGCCGGCCTGACGATGGATCCCAATATCTGGTGGATCATCTGCGGCGTTCTGGGCGCCGGTCTTGCGTTCGGCGCGTGGATGTCGGGCGCTGATGGCGTCACGATCAAAGGCATATCGCTGAAGTCGCGCCCGGTCGTCGTCGCGCTGGCGGGGCTTGTCGGGTTTCTTGGTCTGCCGCGCGTCATCCTCGGGTTTCTGACCAAGGGGCGCAACGGGAAGATGACCAACCAGTTTGCCGACGGCATCGACATCATCGTGCGCGGCGTGCGCTCGGGTCTGCCGCTGGCCGAATGTCTCCGGATCATTTCCAGGGAAAGCTCCGAGCCGCTGAAGACTGAATTCAGCCGCCTCACCGACAACATTGCCATGGGCACCAGCCTCGACCGCGCGTTGCAGCAATTCTATCGCCGCGTTCCGCTGCCGGAGGTCAACTTCTTCGTCATCGTGCTGACCATCCAGGCCAAGGCGGGCGGCAACCTCTCCGAAGCGCTCGGAAACCTCTCCGGTGTGATCCGGTCGCGCAAGATGATGCGTGAGAAGGTCAGCGCGATGTCGCAGGAAGCCAAGGCTTCGGCCATGATTATCGGCGCACTGCCCTTCGCCGTGATGATCATGGTCTACCTTTCGACCCCCGATTACATGATGAAACTCTTCACCACAGCAACGGGCCACCTCATCCTCCTGATGGGTGCGAGCCTGATGGGCACCGGCATCTTCGTGATGCGCAAGATGATCAACTTCGACATGTAAGGCGACGGCAATGGTTGAGACGCTGACAGATCCCGGTTTCCTTGCCTCGACACTCGTGGGGATGGCCGCGTTCATGACGATCGTGTCGCTGACCATGCCGCTGCTGCAGGGCGACAAGCTTGAGACGCGCCTGAAGGCGGTGACGAGCCGCCGCGAACAGCTGCGCAAGGCGCACCGCGCATCGCTGGAAGTTGTCGAGAAGAAGGGTATCCGCCGGGAGTCCAAGGGCTTTGTCGGCAACACGGTCAAGAAACTCGACCTGCAGAAACTGCTGGAAGACCCGAACGTTGCCATCAAGCTGAACCAGGCCGGCCTGCGCGGTCCGGGGCCGATCTCGGCCTTCTATTTTGCGCGCCTGATCACGCCGTTTGCCGGGTTGGTGGCGGTGTTCGTCTATGTGTTCGTGATGCAGGCCATCGAGCTGTCACAGCCGATGAAATACGGCTCGCTGATCGTCGGTCTGGCGGTCGGCTTCTACCTGCCGAACCTTTATGTCTCAAACCTTGCCGCCAAGCGCCAGAAGTCGATCATGCGCGCCTTCCCGGACGCGCTCGACATGATGCTGATCTGCGTGGAGTCCGGCATGTCGATCGAAATGGCCTTCGCCAAGGTCGGCAATGAAATCGGCTCGGCGTCGCCGGAACTCGCCGAAGAGCTGACCCTGACCACGGCCGAACTCGCCTACCTGCAGGAGCGCCGACAGGCTTACGAAAACCTCGCCAAGCGGACCGGGCATGATGGCGTGAAGTCGGTCTGCATGGCGCTGATTCAGGGTGAGCGATACGGGACGCCGCTCGGCGACGCCCTGCGCGTGATGGCCAAGGAAAATCGCGACATGCGCATGTCCGACGCCGAGAAGAAAGCGGCGGCACTGCCGGCCAAGCTGACCGTGCCGATGATCGTGTTCTTCCTGCCGGTGCTGTTCCTCGTCGTGCTCGGCCCGGCCTACATCAACTGGAAAGAGATGCAGTAGGGCCGCAGATGGGCCGCTGAACGCGCACAAGGGGAAGGGAGGCTATTGCGCCTCGTCGCCTTCCTCGGCAGCGACGGACTCGTAGGAGCGTGTCGGCGTGAGCATGCGGCGGATCACGTCGACATTGGCCTGCGCCAGCTCGTCGGGCAGGTCCTCCCCGCCAATCTCCCGCATCTCGTCAAACCGCCCCTGCAGTCCGACGACAAGGGCGAGATTCTGTCGCACGACCGGGCTGGCGCCCGGCAATTCGAGGGCGCGGCGCAGCAGGATTTCTCCGCCTGCCGGGTCACCCGCAAGGACGAGCGACATGCCGAAATTGGACAGGGTCGAGGGGCGCTCCGGCGCGATGTCGAGCGCACGCTGGTAGGCACGCTGGGCGGCGCTGTGGCGTCCGGTCTGGTCATAGGTCAGGCCGAGCCCGGCCCACGCATCGGCATTACGCGGCTCCAGCGTGGTGATGCGCTGCCAGGTCTGCTCGGCGCCCTGAAAGTTCTGCAGGGTGATGAGGGCGCGGGCGGCGATGGTGAGCAGTTCGACATTGTCCGGGTAATGGGTCAGCCCGTCGGAAAGCACTTCGAGTGCGCGGTCATGGCTGCCAATGGTGCGCAGCGCGCGGGCGAAGCGTGAGATCGTCTCGAAATCCCGCGGATTGGCTTCATAAGCCCGCGACCAGTAGGTTGCTTGCGTCAGCGGGTCGGCGCGGGCGATGGCATCGCGCTCGGCGCGCACCTCGGCGGTGATCTCAGCCGGATTGGAGGCGGCCTCCGGGGGCGCGGCGGCCGGGGTGGATGCGCATGCGGACACCACCAGAAGCGCGAGGCCGGAAAGGCGCAGCATGTCCGGTCGAAAGGTGTTCATGCGGATATCTCCCTCTGGTGGGTTGGCTCGCAATGAGCGGCGACATGGCCCAACCCGGCACTATTCGGTGTCCAGACATAAAAAGATTCGATCCGGTCAAGGATTGGTTAACGAGTCTTAAGTTTTCATTGCGCGAGCATCTTCAGGAGTCCCCCCATGCATCCTGCCCTCGCGGTCGAACACGACAGCCCGCCCATTCCGATCCAGTTGGTGATGAAGTCCGACTGGGAGGGGTTGCGGCCGCTGCTGCCTGCGCATGTTGCGACGATGGCGCAATGGTCGGGATTTGACGGGGAGGCCGGCAAGCGGCTGATCGTGCCGGGCGGCGACGGAAACATGGCGCAGGTCCTGTTCGGGCTTGGCGATGGGTCCGATCCGCGCGCGCTGGTCGCTCTGTCCGCCACCCTGCCGGCGGGGCATTACAGCCTGTCGCCCGGAAGCAGCCACATCGCGATCGAAACAGCGGCGGCCCTGTGGGCGGAAGGCGCTTATCGCTTCACCCGCTATCTCGGCGGCGGGAGCCAAGCGCCCGTGCTGGTCTTGCCGCAGGGCTGGGACGCCGAGGCGATCAGCGCCGAGGCGGGGGCGGCCGATCTCGTTCGCGATCTCGTCAACACACCGGCTGAGGACATGGGGCCGGATGGGCTGGAGGCTGCAATCGGTGACCTTGCACGCCAGCACGGGGCCGAAATGACGGTCATAACGGGGGCGGAGCTTCTCGAACACAACTATCCGCTCGTCCATGCCGTCGGCCGGGCGGGTGCGCGTGCGCCCCGGATGATCGAGCTGAGCTGGGGGGAGGAGGGCCATCCCGTGCTCGCCATCGTCGGCAAGGGCGTCTGTTTTGATACAGGCGGGCTCAATCTGAAGGTCGGCAACTACATGCGCGACATGAAGAAGGATATGGGTGGGGCAGCGCACGCCATCGGCCTGGCCCGGCTGGTGATGGACGCAAGGCTGCCGGTGCGGCTGAAACTTCTCGTGCCGGCGGTGGAGAACAATGTGTCCCATGTCAGCTTCCGGCCCGGCGATGTGTTCGCCAGCCGCAAGGGGCTGACGGTGGAGATCGACAACACCGACGCCGAGGGGCGACTGGTGCTGGCGGATGCGTTGACCCGTGCCTGTGAGCACGATCCCGACCTGATCATTGATCTGGCGACGCTGACGGGGGCCGCGCGGGTGGCGCTGGGGGCCGACCTTGCGCCGTTCTACACCGACGACGCTGACCTGGCGGCGGCCATCGACATTGCCGGGATCGAAACGAGCGATCCGGTCTGGCGCATGCCGTTGTGGAAGCCTTATGCGAGCGAGTTGAAAAGCACCGTCGCCGACCTCGTCAATTCGGGAGGGCCGCTGGCCGGCTCGATCACGGCGGCGCTCTTCTTGCAGCAGTTTGTGGACCGCAAGGCCTGGGTCCACTTCGACATCTGGGCTTGGAGGACAGCGCGCTACACCCGTCCTGCGGGCGGGGCGACATGCGCGCTGCGGGCATGCTGGCAATTCCTGCGCGCCCGTTATGGGCGGTGAGCAAGACTTTACGAAACACGCAAATCACCCGAGCGTGACAACGACCACCAGACGGAGACGCTGACGATGGCCCTTTCTGAACGAGACGCACTGAACCTGTGGCGGGACGTGCTGGTCGCCTCGGTTCGCAGCGATGCTCCCGACCTGACCGCACGCCAGCAGGCCATTCTTTTCACGGTCGTGCTGTCGGCCGGGCCACACACCGTTCGCGGGCTGGCAGAGCAGCTTGCCGTGGCAAAGCCTGCAGTGACACGCGCGCTCGACGCGCTTGAAAAGCATGGCCTGGTGCGCCGCGTGCGGGACATGCAGGATCTGCGAAACGTCTTTATCGAGCGCACGCCCGATGGTACAAATGCCCTGCGTCGGTTTGCCGCTATCGTCACCGGTGCCAGCACCGCCGCCTCCGCCCAGCCAAAAGCCGCGCGCACCGGAAAACGTGACGCAGCCTGACGGAACAAACTCGATGGATGTCCTCGCTGATGCGCGCCTGAGACTGCCTCGCGCGGCGGGGACTTCGCGTGAATACGCACGCTTCCACGTCAGCGCTGGCGTGGCCGCCCTGCGCGCCGAACCTCGTCCGGACGCTGAAATGGTCACCCAGGCGCTCGGCGGGGAGATTGTCCGGCTGGCGCGCGAGGAGGGCGAGTTCGGGCTCGTTCAGTGCGAGCGTGACGGGTATGTCGGGTGGGCGCTGATGGCCGCGCTGTCGCATCCGGCGCTGGCCCCCACGCACAGGGTGAGCGCGCTTCGCACTTACGTCTTTTCGGCGCCCAGCATAAAATCTGCGCCGCATTTTCTGTTGTCTCTCAATTCGCACATTGCGGCGGAAGGCGAGGAGGGCCGGTTCGTCCGCGCCGGTCGCATGGGCTGGGTGGTGAAAGAGCATCTGGCCCCGCTCGACGTGTTCGAGAGCGATCCGGCGGGTGTCGCCGAGCGCTACCTCGCAGCGCCCTATCTCTGGGGCGGCAGGGAAAGCCTCGGGCTGGACTGTTCGGGACTTGTGCAGATGGCTTTCATGGCTTGCGGCGTCACCTTGCCGCGCGACACCGATATGCAGTTCGCCCTGGCGGGCGAAGTGGTGGCCGATCCGCTGGCCGAAGGGGTGTTGCAGCGGGGGGATCTGGTGTTCTGGAAGGGCCATGTTGGCATCATGCGGGATGCCGTGACGCTGCTGCACGCCAATGCGCACCACATGATGACGGCTTGCGAGCCGCTGCAGGAGGCCGTGGCCCGCATCGGCGCGTCCTATGGCCCGGTCACCGGCGTGCGCCGAATCGAAACGGCCGCCCTGCGAAGAGAGCGGCCGTTCTGGCTGGATCAGCTTCTGGGTTGACGATTATTCGCGGGTCGAGAGCGTGAACTCGGTCCGGCGATTGCGCTGGTGCGCCTCATCAGTGTCGGCCGCGTCGAGCGGAGTGGTTTCGCCATAGCCAACGGCGGTGATCTTCTCGGTCGTCACGCCCTTGGCGAGGAGGTACTCGCGAACCGCGGTGGCTCGGGCCTGCGACAGCGCGAGGTTGGCATCGTCGGCGCCGCGCGTGTCGGTATGACCGCCGATCTCGATGTTGTAGGCGCTGCACAGGATGGCGGCGCCGGTCAGCGCGTCGAGCAGGCGAGCGGAGTCGGCGCTGATCGTGGCCGAGCCGGTTTCGAACTCGATGTTGCGACCGGACATGGTCTCGGCAAACGCCGTCTGGCAGCCTTCCAGCGTGGCTTCGGCGCCGATATTGGCGAGCGCGGCACCAACGCCGACGTCGCCGCCTTCGATTGCAATGCCATCGACGATCACGTCGATACGATCTGCTGCGACCGGATCGGCCTTGATGGCGCTCTCGCCGGCGGAGAAGGCTGCGGCCTTGGCGTCTGCTGTCGGGGCGGTGCCGGTCAGGGTGGCGACGGGACCGCGAATGTCGAGGCCCATCCAGTCAAAGCCGAGACCTGCGAAACCGCCCGAAATCTGACCGCCGAGCGCGGCGTCATCAATCTCACCGGCTGCCGGGGGAAGGATTTCGGCATTCTCCATCTCGACCTCTTCCGGGATTGGACCTGCCTCGGCGCCTTCATCGGTCTCTTCGCCCTCGACGACGGGGGGGAGCGGTTCCGGGAAGGCGGCCGCGCTGGGCGAGATGCTGGCGAGATAGGCAATCACGTTGGCGCGCTCGTCATCGCGGCGCAGGCCCGCAAAGCTCATGGCGGTGCCGGGCGCCCAACGCGCCGGATTTTCGAGGAAGCCGTCAAGCGCGGCATAATCCCAGTTGCCTTCACGGTCGCGCAGCGCGCCCGAGTAGTTGAAGCCGGGATGCACCGCAATGTCGGCGCTGACCACGCCCCAAAGGCCGGGGCCAGTGCCGTTCGGGCCGCCCTCCTGCCAGTTGTGGCACGAGGCGCACTTGGCTTCCATCGAGCGCTGCCCCTTGGCGGGATCGGCCGCTGCCAGCATCGCGCCGAGATCGTAAATCTCCTCGACGGCCGGGCCGCCAGCAGTGTCGCTGACCGGGAGCCAATAGGCGTATTTGGCTGCGAACTTCTCGTTCGGATCCTCACCGACCTCTTCTGCATGATGGCCGCCATGTTTGGCGCCCGACGGGAAGACGATGCCCGACACTTCGCGCAAACCAAAGATGATGAGCACGGCCGCGAGTATCGCGCCGAATATCTTGTTCCAGCCAAGCTCGCCCATGGAAAACCCTCTTGCAAAAAACCCAAGCGTGCGCCTTCTGGCACGCACATCGCCACAACGCAATATAGAGGAGGCCTTGGCTTTTGAACTGCACCGAATTGTCGCGGCTGATTGCCGCGCAGCGCTGTGGTATCAGCCCGTCTTCGAGTGTCGGGCCACAGAAACCGGGGCGCAGAAGGGGTGGACGCAGACATGACTGATCCGCGCGGAAAGATCGCATACCAGGGCGAGCCGGGAGCCAATTCGCATATCGCATGCGCCGAAGCCATGCCTGACATGACGCCGCTGGCCTGCCGGACGTTCGAGGACGCTTTCACCGCCGTCGAACAGGGCGACGCCGAACTTGCCATGATCCCGGTCGAGAACACGATTGCCGGACGGGTGGCGGACATTCACCACATACTTCCGACGACCGGCCTGCAGATCATTGCCGAACACTTTCTTCCGATCCGGTTCCAGCTGATGGGGCTGCCCGGCGTCCGGCTGGACGGGATCAGGCAGGCCCGGTCGCACATCATGGGCCTTGGCCAATGCCGCAACTTCCTGCGCCGATACGCCATTGAGGCGGTCACGGCCGCCGATACGGCGGGCGCAGCGCGAGAAGTTGCCGAAGCGGGGGACAAGACGGTTGCCGCCATCGCGCCCCGCCTTGCAGCAGAGGTCTATGGCCTTGAAATCATTGCGGAGAATATCGAGGACGCCGCCCACAACATGACGCGGTTTGTCATCATGGGGCGCGAGGGGCTGGACATCGACCCCGCGCCGGGCGTTCAGATGGTCACCGCCTTCCTGTTCCAGGTGCGCAACGTGCCGGCCGCGCTCTACAAGGGGCTCGGCGGATTTGCGACCAATGGCGTCAACATGACAAAGCTTGAGAGCTATCCGGTCGGGGGGAGCTTCACCGCGACGATGTTCTACGCCGAGATCGAGGGCCATCCGAGCGAGCGGCCGGTCCGGCTTGCGATGGAAGAACTCGGTTTCTTTTCGACCCAGATCAAGGTCATGGGCGTGTTTCCGGGCCACCCGGAACGCAAGGCGCGGATGTAGGCCGCGGTGTTCAGGTGGCCATCTGTGCGCACGGGCTGGGCGGGGCGAGCGCCATTCCCGTGTTCAGATGGTCGATGAAGAACTTCGCCTTCCCGCGCAGTTTTCGCCCGCCCGTCCAGACGGCGTGAAGCTCCAGCGTTTCGGCCTCCCAGCCCGGAAGGGCTTCGACCAGACGGCCGGCATTGGCCTCCTCACAGATCAGCCAGTCCGGCGCGATGATCACCCCCACCCCGTCCATCGCGGCGCGCACGAGCGTGTCGCCTGATGAAACCTTGAGGCGACCATCGACCTTGACCGTGGCCGTGACACCCCCCTTGGTGAAGGTCCAGCTGGCACCATGGCTGGCGTGGCGGAAGAGCACAGCCTGCCTGTTCTGCAGCTCTGACGGATGCGGAATGTGGCCATGAACGGTAAAATATCCGGGCGAGACCCATGCCCGTCGCCGGCTCTCACCGAGCTTCTTGGCCATCAGGCTGGAGTCGGGCAGCGTGCCGAAGCGAAAGGCGACGTCGATCCCCTCCTCGACCAGATCGACATAGCGGTCATCCTCGATCAGGTCGATGCGGACATGCGGGAAGGTGTCGAGAAAGGTCGCAATCTGAGGCGCGAGGATGCGCCGGGCGAGGGAATGGGCGGCAGTGATGCGCAGGAGACCGACGGGCTCACCGTCAAGGCCGCGCGCTTCGGCCTCGGCTTCGTCAAACTCTGAGATGATGGCGCGGGCGCGGGCGAGAAAACGCTCTCCGGCTTCCGTCAGGGACAGCGATCTTGTGGTTCTCTGGAAGAGTTCGGCGCCAAGCTGAGCTTCAAGATCCTGGATGCGGCGCGACACGGTCGGCTGGCCAATGCCGAGGTCGTTGGCCGCGCGGGAAAAGCTGCCGGCATCCGCCACCCGGGCGAACAGTTTCATTGCATCGATGCGATCCACGTCGACTCCCTCCTGATGCTTCCGGCTGGCCTTCACGGCCGCGTGACCCTGCGTGAGCGTCATGCGGCCGACGCATGGAGCATATGGGGATTGGGCCGCTTCTGGAAGTCGGTGATCGGGCGCATCTTCTCGTTGTGGCCGGGCAAGACGCCCCGCCGGACACCAGGGAGCCCTCAATGACCCGGTTTACCGTTCATGACGAAACCACCGCGCCGGAAGCCGCCCGCCCGCTCCTCAAGGGCATCAAGGCGAAATACGGTCTCATCCCCAATATTCTCGGCGTCTTTGCTGAAAACCCTTCGGTTCTGAGTGCCTACGCCGCGCTCGGTGAGTTTGTCGCAAAGTCCGGGCTTGATCCGCTGGAGCAGCAGATCGTTCAGATCGCCACCAGCGTCGACAACGAGTGCCATTTCTGCGTGGCGGCCCATTCGGCCGTCGGTGCTGGCTCCGGGCTTGACATGGAGACGATCGGCGCGGTCCGCGAGAACCGGGCGATCGCCAACCGCAAGCATGAAGCGCTGCGCCGGTTCACAGCCAAGGTCGTGCAGGAACGCGGCTTTGTCTCCGACGCCGATGTCGATGCGTTCATCGAGGCCGGATACACCAGATCGACCGTTCTGGCGGTCATCCTGAACGTCGCGATGAAGACCATTTCCAATTACACCAACCACATCGCCGAAACCCCGCTCAACCCGGAGTTTGCAGACTTCGCCTGGCAACCGGCGAGCAAAGCGAAAGTGGCTTGACGGCGCCGTCATCACAGCTCGGTCGCAACACCGTGACCGGGCTTCACGGGGACGTGGTTCGCTGTTGATCGCACGCCCGGTTAAATTGAATGCATGCTAGTTTTCAGGGGATACACATGATTGATCGCATCCGAAAATATGGGCCGCACGCGATCGCGCTCTTTGCCGGCGTTGTCTTCATCGACAGCCTCCGGTTCAAATTCACCAACGCACCCGAAACGCAGGTGATTTTCGGCCGCCTCGACAGCTGGGCCGCGTCGCTTGGTGCGCACGGACTGTTCGCGCAAACCGGCCTCTTCAGTCAGTATGTCATCGGATCTGCAGAGCTGGTCGCCTCGACCCTCCTGCTCGCCGGGATCATTCCGGGACTGCAACGCCTGCAGGCGCTCGGCGCGCTCCTTGCCCTTGCAGTTATGACCGGGGCGGTGAGTTTTCACCTCTTCACCCCGCTCGGCATCGACCCGAACAATGATGGCGGCGGCCTGTTTGCGGCGGCAGTAACGATCTGGGCGACGTCCATCGTGATGCTCGTCATCCGCCGCAAGGAACTGGCGGCCCTGTTCGGCGGGCTGCGCCGGGCGCTGGTCCCCGGCAAGACCGCCTGAGTCCGACACTCCCGAACACCGACACCTACACACAACACCTACACACAACATCCAAAGACAACCCGCAGGAGACTGACATGAATATTCGACCCATCCTCGCCGCACTCGCTTTGTCGGGCGTCGCCATCGCTCTGCCGGCCCATGCCGAGAAGGCTCCCGTCTACACCGGCTCATTCTCGAACGTGGCTGTCGAGGGCTATGACGCTGTGGCCTACTTCACCGAAGGCAAGCCCGTGAAGGGCGACAAGGACTTTGCGACCGAATACAACGGCGCCGAGTTCCGCTTCGCCAGTCAGGCCAATCTGGATGCGTTCAAGGCCGACCCGGTGAACTATGCGCCGCAGTTTGGCGGATACTGCGCGTGGGCTGTGAGCCAGGGCTATACCGCAAAGGGTGACGCAGAGGTCTGGCGCATCGTCGATGGCAAGCTCTACCTCAACTACAATCGCAAGGTCCAAAGCGACTGGGAAAAGGACATTCCGGGCTTCATCCAGAGCGCCAACAGCAACTGGCCGAATGTGCTGAACTGACGCCCTGCGGCCGAAACAGGCCAGTGCGAAGCGTCCCCCCTGTTGCGCGCTGGTCGCCCCGCCGGACCCCCATCCGGCGGGGCAATCGTATCGGTCAGGCCGAAGGCTGGTCTTCAATCCATGCGCGCAGGATGTGGTGGGCGATGGCAAGTTTCGGCGGCGCATAGGCTTCGCGGTGTTCGCCGGACAAGATGGCTTCAACCTCGGTGCGACTGAACCATCGCGCCGCCTCGATCTCGCTGGTGTCGACGGTGAGTTCGGTGCCGGACGCCTCAAGAATCAGGCCGATCATCAGCGATGACGGGAAGGGCCAGGGCTGGCTGAACAGGTATCGCGCGGTGTCGGGATCGCAGTCCACGCCGGCCTCCTCCCTGAGTTCACGTGCGGCGCCCTGCTCGATGGATTCGCCCGGTTCGATGAAGCCGGCCAGGCAGGACCAGAAGCCTTGCGGCCAGGCGGACTGACGGCCGAGAAGGCAGTGGTCACCATGGACTGCCAGCATGATGGCAACCGGGTCGGTCCGGGGAAAATGTTCGGCCTTGCAGGCGGGGCATGTGCGCTTCCAGCCGGCTTCGGACACCGCCGAGGGCTGGCCGCAACTGGCGCAGAAACCATGCCGGTGATGCCATTCGAAGATCGCCCGTGCGGTGGCCGCCGCTCCGGCCGAGAAGGGCGGGAGATTGGCCGCCGCCGCGCGAAAATCCATGAACTCCCCAAGGCCCTGAACGGGGCTGGTGGCAAGGTCGAAATCCGGTTCAAGATCAATGGCGAAGATGCCGTCGCCGTCCGTGTCTGTGCCGAGAAAGACGCTGTTGCGGAACGGCAGATCGAAGGCGGCAGGACCAAGCCAGGTCAGGCTTTGCCCGGCGGGCGCGCCGCGCAGGAATCCGCCGTCGACGGGGGCGCCGCCCGGCTGGGTGAGCGGGCGACCGTCAAGCAGGGGGAGCACGCGGATGTTGTGGGATTTGCGCTCCCGGTCCAGCCATTCGTCGTTGGTCCGGCGATGCGCCGCCCGGTCGATCTCATAGTCCGAAAGCGGCACGACGGGCCGTGGAATGTAGCGGGTCAAATGCGGCTCCGGCGTGGCTGGGAGGGGTGAAACGAGGGTGGTCGGGTGGTGGTTGAGGCGTGGTGAGGGGGGGTGAGGGGTGTGGTGAGGGGGGTGGTGAGGGGCGTGAGGGGTGTTTGAGGGGGGCGGCGGTGGTTCAGCGCCAGGTTGCGACCTCAAAACGACCTTGCCCGGTGGCGACGGCCCGCTTCATGCCCTCGGAATTGAACGGGGTGGAAACATTGCCCATCACGTCGACCGCGATCAGCCCGCCATCCCCGCCCAGCAATCCCATGTCACCCAGCGCCCCGTCGGCGGCCTCGGCGAGGGACTGGCGTCCGTATCGAATGCGGGCGGAGACGTCGGCGGCGACGGCGGCGCGCATGAAGTATTCGCCCTGCCCGGTGCAGGACACGGCGGCGCGCTCATCCGCCCATGTCCCGGC
>JBGSUF010000017.1:0-3042 GCA_041736285.1 Hyphomonadaceae bacterium
CTGACCAAGCTGTTCGAGGAGGTGCGCCGCGCGTCGCTCGGGGAACTGGCCAGCCATTACGCCGAAGCCGGACCGCCGCGCGGGGAGATTGTCGTGCTGATCGGCCCGCCGCCAGAAGCCAGCGCACCGGGAGAAGCCGACATTGACGCAGCGCTTCGCGCGGCGCTGAAGCTGCAGGGCGTGAAGGCGGCGGCGGCGGAAGTCGCTGAACGCTACGGCCTGCCCCGCCGCGACCTTTACCAGCGGGCGTTGGCTTTGCAGGGCGAGAAGGACGACGCCGAATGAAAGGACGACGCCGAATGACCGGGCGGCGGGAGCGCGCGCAGAAGCTTGGGCTGAGAGCGGAAACGCTCGCCGCTGTCTGGCTGAGACTGAAGGGCTATGAGATCATTGCACGCAATGTCCGCAACGCCGCTGGCGAGATTGATATCGTGGCCCGGCGCGGCGACGTCTTCGCTTTCGTCGAGGTGAAGGCAAGACCCACGGTGGAGGCCGCCTGCGACGCAATCAGCGTCCGGGCGCGCCGGCGGATTGCGACGGCGGCAGAGGTCTGGGCCGGGCATGACCGCCGTTATCGCGGACAGGGCATGAGGTTCGATCTGATCGCCATCCGACCCCGGCGCCTGCCGGTGCACCTTCGCGATGCGTGGCGCCCTGATTTCGCCGCAACGGACGTTTAATGCGTATCAACAGCTTCAGCGAGAAGGATGTGTGATGAAGGGCAAGTCAGCTATTCTGGCAACGATTTTTGCGGTTCCGCTTGCGGGCTGCATGACGGCCGTGATCGGCACTGGCGCGGCCGTCGGCATCGCTGCCGTGCAAGAGAAAACCGTTGGCGAGGCCGTCGACGACGCCACCGCCTCCAACGAGATCAAGATGAAGCTGCTCTCTTCGCCCGATGGTAATTTCGGCGAGGTCGATGTCGAGGTGTCCACGGGCGTCGTGCTGCTGTCCGGGCGCGTGGACACACCGCAGGAGCGGGTGGAGGCCGAACGGCTGGCCTGGACGTCCTCGCGCGCGCTGGATGTCGCCAACGAGATTCGCATCGAGGGGCCGGGCGGGTTCGTTGCCAACGTGCAGGACGAATTCATCACGGCGCGCGTGCGCTCCCGCCTGGTCGGCTCATCGAGCGTTCGCAGCATCAATTTCAACATCGAGACCTATGACGGCGTCGTCTATCTGATGGGCATTGCCCGCACCGACGAGGAAATGCGCAAGGCCGCGCAGGAGGCCAGCTATGTCGGCGGCGTCCAGCAGGTCGTGTCCTATATCAAGGTCCGGCCCGCGGCAGGCGCACCCATCTCCACCCCGGCGGCCGGCGATGCCACGCAGATGATGCCCGCCGACAATGATCTGCTCGGCGGCCCCGGCGGCTGAGTTCGCCCCGGCCTCGGCTCCTCACGGGGAGGGCTCACAGAGATGGGCCACAAAAAGGGGTTTGGCAGCCATCAAAGTCGTGCAAGACGCTTGGGGGAACAGTTTCAGGCGTTCTCGATCCGCCGCGCCCGCATGCGGCCCGACCCGAGGCGCAAAGGCCGAGAGGGGCATGACAGATGAGCCTGCGCGTTGCGATCCAGATGGATCCGCTGAACACCGTCAAACCGCAATTCGACACCAGCTTCGCCCTTGGCGAGGCGGCGCAGGCGCGCGGGATGACGCTCTTCCACTACGGCCCGCAGGATATGAGTTATCGCGAGGGCCGCGTCATCGCCGCCGTGCGACCGCTGACGTTCACGCGCGGGGAAGGCCAGCCCGGCACGCTCGGCGAGCCCGAAAACTTTGATCTTGCGACCGACGTGGATGTCATCCTCATGCGTCAGGATCCGCCTTTCGACATGGGCTATATCACCGCTTGCCACCTTCTGGAGATGCTTGCCGGGCAGACGCTCGTGCTGAATGATCCGGCGTCGGTGCGCTCCTGCCCGGAAAAAATCTTCCCGCTGATGTTCCCGGACCTGATGCCGCCGACACTGGTATCGCGCGATGAGGCGGAAATCGCTGCGTTCTATGCCCGCCACGGTGATGTCGTGCTGAAACCGCTCTACAGCTTTGGCGGCAAAGGCATCTTCCGGATCAAGCCGCATGATTCAAACCTTGGCGCGCTGCTGGAAATGTTCCTCACGACATCGCGCGAGCCGGTGATGGTGCAGGCCTTCCTGCCGGCCGTTGCGGAGGGCGACAAGCGGATCATCCTGATCGACGGCGAGGCGGTCGGGGGGTTTGACCGCATCCCTCTGGGCGATGATGCACGGTCGAACATGCGCGTCGGCGGCACGGCGAGGGCCTCAAGGCTCAGCGACGCGGACATGCGGATCTGCAAGGCTATCGGACCGGAACTGAGACGCCTCGGGCTGGTCCTTGTCGGGCTGGACGTGATCGGCGGACGCCTGACCGAAGTGAATGTCACCAGTCCGACGGGCGTGCAGGTGCTCAAGCGCTTTGACGGCACCGATGCGGCTTCGCTGTTCTGGGACGCCGCAGAACGCCGGCTCGCGGAACAAAAAGGTTAATAGGTTCTTTCTTTGTTCGTTGGCCTGTGCTAACTCCTTTTTCAGGAATGAGGCGCGCCAACGGCATTGCGGTTGGCGCCCCAAAGCGGGGTAGCGGGCATGACGAGCCGGATGACGACATTCGCTTTCGATGGGGTTGATGCGCGACCGGTCGATGTTCAGGTCCAGATTGTCGGCGGCCTGCCGCACTTCACGATTGTCGGCCTGCCGGACAAGATGGTCGCCGAGAGCCGGGAACGGGTGCGCGCCGCCTTTGCAGCCATCGGGCTGACGCTTCCGCCCAAGCGCATCATCGTGAACCTTGCCCCCGCCGACCTGCCGAAGGAGGGGAGCCATTATGACCTCGCCATCGCCCTGACCATGCTTTCGGCCATGGGCGCGATTGCCGGGGATGCGCTGCATGGCCATGCGGCGATTGGCGAACTGGCGCTCGACGGCAAGCTTGCGCCAACCATCGGGGCCTTGCCTGCAGCGATGGCCGCCGAGGCCCTCGACCTGGTGCTGGTTTGCCCGGAGGCGAGTGCGCCGGAAG
>JBGSUF010000081.1:0-2537 GCA_041736285.1 Hyphomonadaceae bacterium
TTTGTCCGCCTATAACGATCCGGAATCAGTCGGCGCTTATGCGCGGCTTGGCGTCGATGCGCGCAAGATCACGCTGAAGGACACGCGCTCGCGCTGGGGGTCGTGCACCTCCGATGGGCGGCTGGCGTTTTCATGGCGGCTGGTTCTGGCGCCGCCGGCAGTGCTGGATTACGTGGCGGCGCACGAGTGTGCGCACCTCATTGAGATGAACCACTCCCCGGCGTTCTGGATGCAGGTGAATCGCACGTATGGTGATCACCGCAGTGCCCGGTCTTGGTTGAAGCGCCATGGCCACGGCCTGCATGCCGTTGGCATCGCGCCGCCGAGCGAGGCAGGGGTTCGCGACGCCGCCTGAGCGCTTTCCATCGCCGCAATGTCGCTGTAAGTCCCGCCGCATGACGCTCTTCACAGCACTGACCCTGATCGTAACGGGGATTTTCCTGTTTGCCGCCGCGCTGAGCGTTCAGATACGCTGGCTTGGCGGCCATGCGTTGCGCAAGGCGCTGGAGGCCGCCCATCCCGGAACGCCGGAGACCGAGGCGAGGCTGCTTGTGGCGGCGGCGCTCTCTGCCGAGACGTCGGGGGATTCGCGGACGCACTGGCTGAGGGAAACCTATCCGGGGCCGGTGGCGCAGCTGAGGCTGGCGCGGCGCGCGCTCATACCGTGCCTTGTTCTGGCCTTCGGCGCGCTTGCGGCCGGGCGCATTGCGGGGGTGATCTGATGCCGGGACCGGGACGGGTGCGCGGATACTTTGCCATCGGCGCAGAGGGCATTTCCAAGCCGATGAACCTAGGCGCGCTGATGCGCACGGCCAATGCCTTCGGGGCTGCGTTCGTCTTTTCGGTGAATGCTGAGCAGCGCCTGCAGGAGACCTATCTTTCCGACACGTCGAAGACGGCGGAGAGTGTGCCGTATTACGCTTGGGAGAGCATGGACCAGATGGTCTTTCCGCGCGGGTGCCAGCTTGTCGGTGTGGAGTTGACCGACGACGCGTTCGACCTGCCGGCCTTCCGCCATCCGCGCATGGCGGCCTATGTGCTCGGACCGGAAAAGGGCAGCCTCAGCCCTCAAATGCAGGCGCGGTGCAGCCATATCGTGAAAATCCCGACGCGGTTCTGCATCAATGTCAGCCTCGCCGGAGCGCTGGTCATGTATGACCGGCTGATCTCCACGGGCGCCTTCACCGAGCGCCCCGTGATGCCGGGTGGCCCCGCCCGCAAGACGTGATGTGACACGCCCGAGGTGACAAGACTGGAGTGAGAGGCCTGAAGTGAGAGGCCCAAGGTGATGGGCCCGCGCCGGACCTATTTGCCGAGCACGCGCTGCAGCAGGCCGAGCCAGCCGGTGAACTGCAAACCGCCATCGCGCACCGCGAGTGCATAGCAGACGTCGCCTGCGTCGGCGATCGGCTGGTGGGTGTCCTCTGGCCCTGCGACCGAGATGTCCCCGGCCTTGTACTGGGCCCGCTCATCGGTGAAACTGCCTGTCACGACGAGTGTGTACTCATGACCGCGGTGGGTGTGACGCGGCGCGCCGCAGCCCGGCTCGATGCGCAGGAGTTCAACTTCCGTCTTCCCGCCCGTGTCGATCTGGGCGATCCGAAGGCCGCGCCCGGCGCCAGACCAGCCGCGTGCGCCAACGGCGTCAAAAGCGAAATCCTGAAGCGGCATGGGCAGGCGGGACAATTCTTCCAGTCCTTCGCGCGCAAGCCGGGCGGCACGCACCTGCGCCGTTTCGGGCGCGCCGATGCTGTCGATCTCCGCCAGCATGCGGTCGAGTGCTCCATCGCTCATGGCGTCGCAGGCTTCGCGTTCGAACAGCGCCCCGGCGACCGCGTTGATATGTGACAGCGGACGCGCCAGTTCCGGCCGCAGCGCAGCCTGAGTGTCAAGCAGCAGCATGAAGCCCGGATCGAGTTGCCCCGACGCATAGGCCGCCATGGCTTCGTTGGAGTTCAGTCTGGTGTGTTGAAAAGGCATGTTATCCTGTCCCGGCTCCCCAACGCTCTGATATTGACCGGCGTATACAAACGTCAAGATGTCGCACGTCGCGTTTGGGTATCAACTGCGATCTTCTTTATCCCTGTCCGGTAAAAGTCCGCGTAATTTGTTGAACGCGAGGCGAATCCGGCTTTTCACCGTGCCGAGGGGGAGATTGTGCAGCCGGGCGATCTCGCTGTGGGACAAGCCCTCGTAAAACGCCGATTGCAGCAGAATGAACTGTTCGTGCGGCAGAGACTTCAGCGCCTCGCGGACATTGGCCTCGGAAGTGTTGCGCTCGAAGGCGGCGTCTGGCGCTTCGGCGGCGGACGGCTGGAGCGCGGGTTCTTCGGGGTCAAGTTCGGGTCGGTGCGTGCGGCGGTGCGCATCAATCCGGCGGTTGCGGGCGATGCGGAAGATCCAGGTCGAGACCGAAGCCTGCGCCGGATCATACTGGCCAGCCTTGCGCCAGACCGTCAGCAGCACCTCCTGCACCAGTTCCTCGGCCAGTGCGCCATCTGCGCCGAGCCGCACCATGTAGCTCTTCAGGCGCGGCG
>JBGSUF010000087.1:0-8756 GCA_041736285.1 Hyphomonadaceae bacterium
CGCCGGCTCGTCGTCGGCGACGCCCTCCTGGTGGTCAACGCAGCCGTGCAGGGTGACGTTGATGCTGAAGGTCAAGATCCCCATGCGGCGGGTCTAACATAGGGTCGCGGGGTTGCCCGCTTCGCAGTGTCCTCGAAATCGCCGGTGTGGCAGAGAATGGAGGTGACCTCCGAGCCGCTCCCACCGACTCCAGCCCCGCGCTGCGGGTGCGCTTCGATCGTCCTGAGCTTGCCGCCGTCGGTCGGCACTGAGGCGGTGCGCGGGACGATACGGCGCGGCGGCCATGCCTGGCTGATCGCAACGCCGGAGGCCCAGCGAACCGTCAGCGACCGCCAGATCGCCTGGACGCGCAGCCTGCTGGATCAGGGGCGGATCACGACCGGGTTCAATTTCGACCTCCTGACCAACGCCGATTCGACCTATCCGGAGATTGCAGGTACGCTGGCCGCCATCGTTGGCTCGCTCTTCACCATGCTGATCGTGGCGCTGCTGGCGCTGCCCATCGGGGTGGCGGCGGCCATCTACCTTGAGGAATACGCGCCGAAGAACTGGCTGACCGGTATCATCGAGGTCAACATCAACAATCTGGCCGCCGTGCCGTCCATCGTGTTCGGCCTGCTCGGGGCGGCGGTGTTCCTGAACTTCTTCGACCTGCCGCGTTCGGCGCCACTTGTCGGGGGGATGGTGCTGGCACTTTTGACCCTGCCGACGGTCATCATCGCCTCGCGCGCGGCGCTGAAGGCAGTTCCGCCCTCCATCCGCGACGCCGCGCTGGGGCTTGGCGCATCGCGCACGCAGTCGGTCTTCCACCATGTTGTGCCGCTGGCCGCGCCCGGAATGATGACGGGCGCCATCATCGGGCTTGCGCGCGCGCTGGGCGAGACGGCGCCGCTCCTCCTGATCGGCATGGTTGCCTTCGTGGCCGAGGTGCCGAACGGGCCAAGTGATGAGGCGACAGCCCTGCCGGTTTTGATCTATAAGTGGTCAACAGGGGCAGAGCGCGCCTGGGAACCGATGACCGCAGCAGCGATCGTGATCCTGCTGGTCTTCATGATCCTCATGAATGCCGTGGCTGTCATCCTGCGCAGGCGCTTTGAAAGAAGATGGTAAACGACATGAAACATGAAGCGCTCTCGACAGCCCGCGCAGGCGCGGCCGCTGCCGGCACCGCCACCAAGGTTGACGCACGGATCGTCAACGTCTTCTACGGCGACAAACAGGCCATATTCGACGTGTCGATGCGCATTCCGGACCGTTCGGTGACGGCCTTCATCGGGCCGTCGGGCTGCGGCAAGTCAACATTCCTGCGCTGCATCAACCGGATGAACGACACCATCGACATCGCCCGTGTCGAAGGTGTGATCGACATTGATGGCGAGGACGTCAACGACCGTTCGGTAGACCCTGTCGTGCTGCGGGCGCGCGTCGGCATGGTGTTCCAGAAGCCGAACCCGTTTCCGAAATCCATTTACGACAATGTCGCCTATGGCGCGCGCATTCACGGGCTCGCCCGGACCAAGGCCGACCTTGATGTCGTGGTGCAGTCGGCGCTGGAGCGCGCGGGCCTCTGGAATGAGGTGAAGGACCGGCTTGAAAGCCCCGGCACCGGCCTGTCCGGCGGCCAGCAGCAGCGCCTCGTGATCGCGCGGGCCATCGCGGTCAACCCGGAAATCATCCTGATGGACGAGCCCTGCTCCGCGCTCGACCCGATCGCAACCGCCAAGATCGAGGAACTGATCGACGAACTTCGCACGCGCTTTTGCATCATCATCGTCACCCACTCGATGGCGCAAGCGGCGCGCGTGTCCCAGCAGACGGCCTTCTTCCACCTCGGCAAGCTCATCGAAATGGGACCGACCGAGGGCATATTCACCAATCCGACGGATCAGCGCACACAGGATTACATCACCGGCCGTTTCGGCTAAGACGGTGAGCGCGGGTGCTGGCGCTGCTGCAGACACTGGAGAATACCAAACATGTCTGAACATACCGTCCGTTCGTATGCTGATGAACTCGACCGCCTGACCGACGATCTTCGCCGGATGGCCGGGATTGCCGAGTCGATGGTGTCAGACAGCTATACCGGGATGGTGCGCGGTGACATGAGCCTGTGCGAGGATGTGGTCGTGCGGGACAAGGAAATCGACCGCCATCATGAGGACATCGAGCGCGGCATCCTGCGCCTGCTGGCGCTGCGCCAGCCGGTCGGACCGGACCTGCGGCTCGTCTTCTGTGCGATGAAGATGAGCAATGATCTTGAGCGCGTCGGCGACCTTGCGAAGAATATCGCGCGCCGCGGCCGCGCCATCGACCGCACGAGCGACCTCGAAGCGCTGCGGGGGATAGAGCGGATGGGCCGTGCCGTCTCGCTGCAGATGCAGGACGTGCTCGATGCCTTCACCGGCCGCGACGCCGACCTTGCTCGCCGCGTCTGGGAAAATGATGAAGACATTGACCAGCATTACAACTCGCTCTTTCGCGAAGTCTTGACGTATATGATGGAAGACCCGCGCACGATCGGCGCTTCGACCCATCTCATGTTCATCGCCAAAAACCTTGAACGCATCGGCGACCATTGCACGAATATTGCAGAGACAGTGACTTTCCTCATCACAGGGACTCGTTTGTCGAATGAAAAACGACCAAAAGTCAGTGGGATTGATGCCTAGGCCATCAAATACTCGCGCCATGAAGCCATTCATCATGATCGCGGAGGACGAAAGTTCCATCGCCGAACTCCTCACCTACAATCTCGACCGGGAGGGGTATGAGGTCGCCGTTGCGCAGGATGGCGAAGAAGCGCTGATCATGATCGACGAGCGCGCGCCCGATCTGCTGTTGCTGGACTGGATGCTGCCGCGCGTGGCCGGTATCGAGGTCTGTCGCCGCGTGCGCTCGCAGACCGTGACGCGCAACATGCCGATCATCATGCTCACCGCGCGCACCGAGGAGACCGACCGCATCCGTGGTCTCGACACCGGCGCGGACGATTATGTCACCAAGCCGTTCTCGACAACAGAATTGCTGGCCCGCATCCGCGCGGTGATGCGCCGCATCCGGCCGGGCCTGGCGGAGGACGTGCTGCGGTGCGGGGATATCGAGATTGACCGCACGGGCATGACCGTGTTGCGGGAAAACCAGCCCATCCATCTCGGGCCGACCGAATTCAGGCTGCTGGACTATCTGATGCAGCATCCGGGACGCGTGTTTTCTCGCGAACAACTGCTTGATGCCGTCTGGGGATCTGACGTGTATGTCGAGGCGCGCACTGTGGACGTGCATGTCGGGCGACTGCGCAAGGCGCTGAACCGGACGGGCGGGCCGGACATGATCCGCACCGTACGCTCGGCCGGCTACGCGATCCGCACCGACAAGGACTAGAGCCAGAGCCCGTCTGCCCGGTTCGGACCGCCCGGAAACCAGCCTTCAACGCCCTGAAGGCGTCGCAGGCTTTGCGTTTTTGTCCGGCACTTTTCAGGGCTTTGCGGGGCCATATGGCGAAAGCCGGCGCGAGGCCGGGACGGCCGAAGCCTCACCCACTTCACCCCCATCGCCGCCCTCTTCCAAATCGCAGACCCCTCCCCTCCCCTCTCCTCCTTCGGCCCGCTGGGGGAGAAACTGGCCCCGACACCCGGGCGGAGGAAGGGGCCAGCTTCGCCTGCGCAACTTCAGTTTGCGATCGGGTTGCGGACCTTCACGGACGCGCCGGAGGGGATGCCGAGTTCGGCGAAGGTCCAGGTGAGTTCGACGCCATCGGGCAGCAGGGCGCGGCAGTAATCCTGCTTGACGCGGGCAAAGCCGACGGTGAAGCGATCATCGCCGTGCGGGCTCACATCGGCGCGGATGAAGTCCTGCGTGGTGCAGCCATTGGATGACACGCGGACGGTGATGGTATCACCCGCGACGCTGGCGCCCCGAATGGAGCCGTAATCTGAGCTGGAATCCCATTCGACGAGATTGTCGCCGTCATTGTCGACGATGATGCAGGCCGAGAGGGAAAAGGCGGCAACTCCGGCGAGGAGAAGGGTGACGGCGTGGACGGGTCGTTTGGCCATGAGAGGGTTCCTTGCCACAGCACACATATTGACTTACGATAAGATATGTATTGAATAACGATAAGTTCTTGTCAAGTCGGCATGTTCAACCGGGCGATCAACAGGTGGAGACGGAGCAATGAAAGTTTCAGGACGGGCCCTTCTGGGGGTGGCTGGAGCGGCGATGGTGGCGGCCCTGATGGTGCCATTTGGCCTGTCGGCGCTGGCCGAGACGCAGGCTCGCGGCGATCTGCGCGCGTTCGATGAGATCAGCGTGTCGGCTGGCATCCGGGTCGTGTTCACGCAAGGCGATGTGCAATCGGTCGAGATCGAGAATGCCAACGGCAATTTCGATGACATCATCGTCTCCGTGGATGACGAGACACTGGTGCTCAAGCGGCCCAACAGACGCATGGGCCGCGACCGTGATTACGAGGATTATCTCGTGCGGGTCACCGCGCCGACGCTGGAAGAGGTCGAAGCGTCCTCCTCCGGGCAGTTTGAAGCGCAGACGCTGGCGGCAGACACGTTCGAGGTGTCGGTGTCCTCGGCCGGCTCGGTGCGGATCGGCACGCTGCAGGCGCAGAGCGTGGAGGTTGATGCGTCATCGGGCGCCAGCGCCGTGCTGGCCGGAACGTGCGAGGCGATCGAGATCGACGCCTCTTCCGGGGCGTCGGTGGAGGCGGGCCTGCTGGTCTGTTCAGCCGCCGACATTGACGCGTCATCCGGCGCGCAGGTCGAGGCCTTTGCCAGCGCGCAGGCCGATATCGAGGCCAGTTCCGGCGCGGGCGTAAATGTCATCGGCGCCCCAGCCGAACGCTCGGTCGAGACGTCCTCCGGCGCGACTGTGGACTTCGCGCTCTGAGACGCAAACGCGGGCACGCCGCCACCCTCAGAGGTGAAAGCGGCCTTCGATGACGGTGACCGCGTGGCCGGTGAGGTTCACGCGGTCGCCGACAAGCTCTGCGCCGATGCGTGCGCCGCGCCCCGGATAGGCCTGGAAGCAATCGAGCGGGCGGTTCAGGCGCGGGCCCATGATGGCGGCGACCATGCAGTGCCAGCTGCCCGTGGCCGGATCCTCGTCAATGCCTGAGCCGGGGGCGAAAAAGCGCGAGGTGACGTCCGCGCCATCCGCGCCGCCGGGCGCGAGGCAGCCGAAATTGCCACGTGCCCAGTCACCGCCGACGCCGAGGCGTTTCAGGGCGGCGATGTCTGGCTGAAGGGCGTGAATGTCGTCGGGGCCGGCAAAGATCGCGGCATAGAAGGGTCCGCCCCAGGCCTCCAGTGGCCAGCCGCCAAGGGCGACAGCGACCGCGTCAGTCACCTCGATACGGGCGACTTTCGGGGCCGGGAAGTCCATTTCGTAGCGGCCATCATCATGGCGGCGGACGGTGAGGCGGCCGGATTTCACCGTGTCGAAGGCGATGGCGTCGCCGTCATATCCTTCATGGGCGAACAGGGCGTGCGCGCTGGCCAGTGTCGCGTGACCGCAGAGCGGCACTTCGACGGCAGGGGTGAACCAGCGCAGCGCCCAGACGCCGGGGCCGGTCTGGGTGATAAAGGCGGTCTCGGCGACGTTATTTTCCGCCGCAATCGACTGGAGTGCCGCGTCCGGCAGAAAAGCGTCAAGCGGCATGACGCACGCCTGATTGCCCTCGAAGGCGCGCGAGGCGAAGGCGTCAACCTGATAGAAGGGGAAAGTGGGCATGGCGACCTTTCAGTGGAGCGAGGCGAGGAAGCTGGTCGGCGTCAGGTCGACATGGGCTTCGAGCGGAGGGCGGATTTCGAACGCCTGCGGCTTCTTCACGAAATTCCACAGCCGGACGAGCACCCATGTATCCCGATTGTCTGCGGCGACGGCAAGTTCGTTTCGCGTGATGTGGAAGGGTGCCCGGTCCCAGCCATTGGTGGTCTTGACCTCGATCAGGCGGCGCTGACCGTCCGGCTCAAAGCTCGAAATGTCATAGCCCGCGCCATCGCCGTCATCCTTTGCCGTCCACCTCACGCGGCGCGAGAGATCGCGGCAACCGCACTGATCGAGATAGGCTTTCTCGCGCTCGAAGAAGAATTCCTCCCCCGCCATGCCAAGCTTGCGATTGGCGGCGTCCCTTGCGGCGACGCGGCCCCGTTCAGCAAGGCCGACCGCTCACGTTATGTTGGCGCGCTGGATGAGGCGCTGCACCGGTTGAAGCGGCGGCGGGGGTGAGGGGTTAGTTCAGCGGAGGAGATCGACCACTCCGCCTTCTTGATAGAGCGAGGCAAGCGCGGTCTGTTGCACCCTGAACTGACTGCGGCGCTTCAATTTTGGTCTCGTCGAGAGGGCATCTTCAAGTTTGATCGCGGGATCGTAGACAATTTTTCCGGCGGCCATTGCCGCGAGAAAACGCAAGAAATCGGTGTTTTCGTATAGAAACACCAGCGACCCATAGGCGTAAGCGGGTGGCACGGACCTAAACACGGATGGGATATAAGCCGCACGGGCGTGTTTGCGGTTCCAATGATCGATCAGGTTCGTGAAAGGCCAAACCGCCGCTTCCTCGCCATCGGCGGTGATCAGGCGTATCGCCCCGGTCATGTCTTCGATTTTTCCGGTTGCGGTATTAAACCCTTGCAGATCGAGTTTAAGTCTCGTGTCAGAATGGGTTGTCTTGCCGATTTTATAGATGCCGCCAAAGTTGAGCCGATCCGGTTTGCCGCTCTTGTCCGCGTAGCCGAACCGCCGAACAAAAGCCTCCGCCCCATCCGACTGATAAAGTCCGCTGACGGGTTCCGGTGTCATCAATGTAATCTGCGCTTTTGCTTTGGGTTTGAGCAGATTGTCGACGCCGAATTGTTTGATTTCCCAGCCGAGAAAATCAGGCTCTGAGAGCCCGTTTGCGCTTATGCCGAGACGCGCTTCCAACGTGTAGCCGCCGCCGTTTCGCGCCGCATAGGGCTGCGCGACGCCGGACGCGCCCAATTTTTGCGACGGAATCCAGCCTTCGAGGTGGATGTCTCGCAATGTTTCGATCAAGGTCGCGCGTGTGTCGGTTCGCGTGCCGCTGTAACCCGTCAGCAGAATGAAAACGCCGATTGTTTCGGGCTCGGTGATGCTTTCGATTTCAATAGCGACCGGATGGTTTGCACCGCACGCGAAACCAAAGATTGAGCCGTCTGGATGGACGCCGAAAATGAGGACGCGCCCTTCTTCGCGCACGTTTATCACGTTACTCGGCGCACTCTTGCAGCCTTGTAGTAGCCCCGACAGTCGCACTTCGGGATATTTTGGATAAAGGATGAGTTGCGCATTCGGCGCAATCTCAAAATGACCACCGTGAAACCAGTATAAACGGACTTTTGCTTTAGCCCGATCCCGGACGCTTCCTGCAAGGTCAGACGCATCGACTTGGACGGGATCATGTGGAATGAGCGCAAGGGCTGAAAAATCCCCGCCGAGATAAATTTGGTTCTTTGAGTTATCGTTTGGCGCGAGCTTCTTAGCAAAGAACCGCGTTGCGCCACGGCTTTGAAACGCGCTCAAAAGGGTCGTGAGTGACATCATTCCGGAACCCGCCTCGCCTTAGGCGTATGCTCTCCGGTAAGTCGGTTGCGACGGGGCGGTGAGTTCGCGAATGTGCGGGGCCATGATTCTGGCCACCTCACGAAAGACCGGAACCGCGACCGAATTACCGAACTGTTTATAGGCTTGGGTGTCCGATACCGGAATCTTGAAACTGTCGGGCAGTCCCATCAGGCGGGCGCATTCGCGCGGCGTTAAACGTCGCGGATTTTTGCCCTTGCCCCGGTCAATCAGGATTTCCGATCCGTCTTTATAATAGCGTGCCGATAGAGTCCGGCATGTGTCATCGGGTCCGACAAGACCAAAACCAAAGCCGTTGCCAGCGGCCTTATGTTTATCCGCATAGCCCTGAAGATAGGCCCAAAGTTTATCGGTCAGGATATATTTCTCGTTCACTGTCGCCTGTCTGCCGACTGTGAAATCCGCCTCCGGGGCTTCGCTCCCGTCCTCGGGATGCAGGATGTCGCGCATTCTTTTGGTGCCAATTTCCGGAAGATCGAGGTCATCCCAAGAAAAGTGTGTCGGTTCTCTGAATCCGACCATGGCAATCCGCTCACGGTTCTGCGGAACGAAGTGCTTGGCGTTGATGATGCGTACATGCAACTCGTAACCCAACTCGTCCTCAAGCGTTTTTCGAATGACCTCGAACGTGCGCCCTTTGTCGTGGCTCTGTAGATTTTTGACATTTTCGAGCAGAAAGCCGGCAGGTCGATGCTGATCAATTATCCTGGCGACATCAAAAAAGAGCGTGCCTTGAGTTTCGTCCTTGAAGCCATGCGAACGACCGAGGGCATTCTTTTTGGACACGCCTGCAATCGAAAACGGTTGGCAGGGAAAGCCCGCGACGAGAATATCGTGTGCCGGAATGTCCTTGGCTTGAATGCGGGTAATATCCCCTGCGATTTCCCGATTGTCGCGATGGTTCGCCTTATACGTTTGCTGCGCGTATTTATCCCATTCCGAGGTGAAGACGCAGTGGCCGCCTGCATCGTCAAATGCGGTTCGAAGACCGCCAATGCCCGCGAAGAGGTCAATGAAGGTAAAGCCGGTTTCGAGTCCGAAGTTCAGTTTATCGTGCGCCACCCGAATCGCCCTTTCGATCTTCTCATTAACCTTTTGAGGAGGTTCCGCTAAAAGTCAAGCACGTATTCATGTTTTGTTCT
>JBGSUF010000100.1:0-5886 GCA_041736285.1 Hyphomonadaceae bacterium
GGCCGCGCCGCCGCCGGGGGCGAGGACGAGGTTCAGCACGGTGCGGTTGGTGACGGTGCGGCTCTCGCGGACGAAGGCATAGGGGTTGGTGTCCCAGTCCGCGCCCGGCCCGTCGGCATAGATGGTGGCCGTCCAGTTGCCCTCGCGCTCCAGGAAATCGAGCGGGATGGAGACGGTGCGGGCGTTTTCGTCGGTGACCGCGCCGACATACCAGTCCGGGCCGTTGCGATCCCGGCGGGCGATGGCGACGAACTCACCCGGATAGCCGTCAATGGCGATGGAACGGTCCCAGTCGACGGGAACGGCCTTGATGAATTCGAAGGCATCGGGCCGGGCGAGGTAGTTTTCCGGCAGGTCGGCGGCCATCTGCACGGGCGAATAGAGGACGACATAGAGCGCCAGCTGCTTGGCGAGCGTGGTCTGCACGCGCGTCGGCGACGACAGGGGCTTGCCGAAGGACAGATCGAAGATACCGGGGGTGAAGTCCATCGGCCCGGAGAGCATGCGGGTGAAGGGCAGGATGGTGGTGTGCTCGGGCGGGTTGGGCGGCTGGCCCCAGGCGTTGTATTCCTGACCGCGCGCACCCTCGCGCGAGAGCCAGTTGGGATAGGTGCGGCGAAGGCCGGTGTCCTTGACCGGTTCATGGGCATTGATGGAGATGCCGCGTGCGGCAGCGGCCCGCAGGACGCGGATGTGGTGGCGCACCGATTCCTGGCCGTCATGCCAGCCGAGCGCGCGGCGGCCATCGGCGGTGGCGACGACGAGGTCTCCGCCATCGGCGACATAGCCGGTCTTGATGGAGGGGATGCCGAGGCGGGCGTAGAGGTCTAGCGCGGCGTCAAGCTGCGCTTCGTAATTGAGCGTATCGCCGGAGGTTTCGTGGTGGCCGATCAGGTAGACGCCGCGCTCGCGCGCATAGGTGGCCAGCGCCTCGATGTCGAAATCGGGATAGGCCTGCGTGAAGCTGAACACGGCGCCATTGTTGAACCAGTCGCCATCCCAGCCGGTGTTCCAGCCCTCCACGAGCACGCCGTCGAAGCCGTTGGCGGCGGCAAAGTCGATATAGGCCTTTGTCCGATCGGTGGTCGCGCCGTGAATGTCGCCGGAGCCCCAGGTGCAGGCGTTGATGTGCATGCACCACCAGATGCCGATATATTTCGACGGCTTGACGAAGGACACATCGCCAAGGGCGTTCGGCTCGTTGAGGTTGAGGATGATGTCGGAATTGGCGAGGCCGACGGCGCGCGGGCTGACCTGAATGGTACGCCAGGGGGTGATGAAGGCGCCGTCGAGACGAGCCTTGTATCCCTCGGCGGCCGGGGCGAGGTCAGCTTCGAAGATGCCGGGCCGGTTCTGGACCAGCCACATGCCCGAATAGTCCACCAGCGCCGCCTCATGGATGGCGACGAACAGGCCGGAGGTCAGCTCCAGCGTGAACGGGGTGTGGACCCTGTAGGCATCGGCCAGCGGGGTGGTGCGATAGAGATATTCGTAGCGGTTCCATTCGCCGGCGGGGATCCACCATGCGGTGCGCGTTTCGGCGAAAGCGAACTGCGTTTCCTCGTCGATCAGGCGGCGGGAGGGGTTGGCCGGGTCAGCGGGCACTTCGTAGCGGAAGGCCACGCCGTCATTGAAGGCGCGCACGCGCAGGCCGAAGCGGGTTTCGGGGTCGGCGGCGGCGGTGAAGGTGACGAGGAATTCGGCGTGATGGTCGCGCACGGTGCGGCGCTCGCCCCATGGCTGATCCCAACGTGTGTCGGAGGTCTGCGTCGCGCCAACGGCGGCTGTGAAGCCCTCTGTCAGGTCGGCCCCTTCGAGAAAGCGCAGGCCGAGGCGGGAGGGGGCGATCACCGCAAGGCCCTGACGGTCGACGCGATACATCGGGCGCCCGGTCGCCGCATCGGTCCAGACGGTGATTTCCAGCGCGCCGTCGGGTGAGGTGAGGCGGGCAGGCTGCGCGGTCTCCGGCTGTGTTGTCTGGGCGGCGGCGAAATGGCCCACCAGGAGAAGGGCGATCAGCGCGAATGCACGCGCGATGATGGACATTGCAGGCATTTTTTCCTCCGGCAGGCTTGGCGTTGGTCGCGCGTGTTCTGGCCGTCAGTCTGCATGTTTTGCAATTTGTTGCAACGATGTCCTGTCAGGCCCCGCCAAGCGCTGTGGACTGGCGGATCGTCAGCGATTGCGCCGTCCCATCTGCCGCCTTTGTTGGCGGTCCCACAGGCTCGTACGGGGTTTGGGGGAGGCCGGACCGGACCGATCTTGCGCCGCCGACCACTTGCAGCCGATGCAAAAAAATGAAAAAAGATGAAAAAACGGGAGGACGAAATGGCTCATCGACACATTCCACAGGCCATGGGCCGGGCGCGGGCGGCAGTGCTGGCTGCGGCGGTCATATTGTCGGCGTGCGCATCCGTCACGGCCCAGCCTGCGGCGGTCACGCCAGAGCCAGCGCGCGAGGCCAGAGCGCTGGCCGTGCCGATCTTCGCCGACCGCCTGCCGCAGGACGAGGTGATTTATTTCGTGCTGGTGGACCGGTTCGACAATGGAAATCCCGACAATGACACGGGCGGGATTGCCGGCGGGCGGCTGGACCATGGGTTCGATCCGACAGCCAGAGGTTTCTTCCTCGGCGGTGACCTGCAGGGCCTGATCGACCGGCTGGACTATCTTGAAGGCATGGGGATCACGGCGATCTGGCTGGCGCCGATCTTCGAGAACAAGCCGGTGCAGGGTCCGCCCGGACAGGAAAGCGCGGGCTATCACGGCTATTGGGTGACCGATTTCACCAATGTCGATCCGCATTTCGGCACGCGGGCCGACTTTGCACGCTTCGTCGAGGCCGCCCATGAGCGCGGCATCAAGGTCTATATGGACATCATCACCAACCACACCGCCGACGTGATCCAGTATCGCGAATGCCACGATCCGGAAGTGGCTGTGCCGGCGCTGCGCGATGCCTACTGCCCGTATCGCTCCATCGCCGACTATCCGTGGACGACGCGGGGCGGGCCGGACGGCGAGCCGATCAATGACGGCTTCATGGGCGATGACCCGGAATATCTGACGGCGGAGAATTTCGCGCGGCTGACCGATCCCGGCTATGCCTACACGCCCTTCATTCCGGCCGGTGAGGAGAATGTGAAAGTCCCGGCCTGGCTCAATGACGTGAAATACTACAACAATCGCGGCAACACGACCTGGCAGGGCGAGAACTCCTATTACGGGGACTTTTCCGGGCTGGACGATGTGATGCTGACCGATCCGTTCGCGATGCAGGGCATGATCGACATCTACGCGGCGTGGATTCGCGACTACAAGGTGGACGGATTCCGCATCGACACGGTCAAGCATGTGCGCTGGGATCTGTGGCGGACGATGGCGCCGGCGCTGCTGGACGTGGCGGATGAGGCGGGCGTGCCGCACTTCCACATTTTCGCGGAGGTTTACGACTTCGACCCGGCCTTCCTGGCGCGCTTCACCGTCGAGGACGGGATGCCTGCAACGCTGGATTTTGCGTTTCAGGGGACGGTGCAGGCAGTCGTTGCCGGCGGCGACAGCGCACGCAAGCTGGAAGAGCTTTTCATCCGGGACGGCGTCTATGGCGGCGGGCGGAGCGCGGCGATGCAGCTGCCGACCTTCCTCGGCAATCACGACATGGGCCGGTTCAGCCAGTTCCTGATGCAGGCGCGGCCGGGAATTTCAGATGACGAGGCGCTGGCACGGGTGCGCCTCGCACACGCGATCATGTTCTTCTCGCGCGGGGTGCCGGTGATCTATTACGGCGACGAGCAGGGCTTTGTGTCGGACGGCAATGACCAGCTTGCGCGCGAGACGATGTTTGCCGGCCAGGTGGCGGTCTATAACGACAATGACCTGATCGGCACGGACGCGACAACGGCGCAGGACAATTTCGACACCTCCCACCCGCTATATGTGGCGTTCGGGGCGATGGCGAAGATTCGCGCAGCCCATCCGGCATTGCGCCGGGGCGATCAGGTGACGCGCTATTCAGACCTTGAGGGCGGGGTGATCGTCATTGCGCGCACCGACCCGCAGACGGGGGCGGAATACCTGATCGGTTTCAACACCGAAACCGAAGAGCGGCGGCTGAACGTGACCGTCAATGGTGCGTCGCGCCGGTTTGCGGCGGTTCACGGGCTTTGCGCTCTGGAAGCGCAGGCGACGGCAAGCTATGCGATGACGCTTCCGCCGCTGGATTATGTGATTTGCCGCGCCCTGCCGACCGAGGAGTGAACGGAATGACGCAATTGTGGGCTGGCAACACCGCCGTGGCGGTTGATCCGAATGTCGAGGCGGCTGACGCGGCGGCCGAAGCCCTGCCATGGTGGAAGGGCTCGGTGATCTATCAGATTTATCCGCGCAGCTTTCGCGACACCAATGGCGACGGCATCGGGGACATGAAGGGCATTCGCGAGGGGCTTGCGCACATCGCCTCGCTCGGCGTGGACGGGGTGTGGCTGTCGCCCTTCTTCACCTCGCCCATGCATGATTACGGCTATGACATTGCCGACTATTGCGGCGTCGATCCGATCTTCGGCACGCTGGAGGAGTTCGACGCCGTTGTTGCCGAGGCGCACCGGCTGGGCCTGCGGGTCATCATCGATCAGGTCTATTCGCACACCTCCGACGCGCACGCCTGGTTCGTCGAGAGCCGCGCAGGCCGGACCGGCGAGAAGGCGGACTGGTATGTCTGGGCCGAACCGAAGGCCGATGGCAGCCCGCCCAACAACTGGCAGTCGGTGTTTGGCGGGCCGGCGTGGGAATGGGATGCCCGGCGCGGGCAGTATTTCCTGCACAATTTTCTGAAAGAGCAGCCTGACCTCAACGTGCATGACCGGCGCGTGCAGGAGGCATTGCTGAATGTGGCGCGGTTCTGGCTCGACCGGGGCGTTGACGGCTTCCGGCTGGATGCGCTCAACTTCTCGATGCATGACCCGCTGCTGCGAGACAATCCGCCATCAGGCGTCACGGCGCAGGAGGCGACGCGGCCGTTCGACATGCAACTGCACACCTACAACATGTCCCATCCGGACATTTCGCCATGGATCGAGCGGCTCGGCGCGGTGCTGCGGGAGTATGAGGGCCGCTTCACGGTCGCCGAGATTGGCGGGGCGGACGCGATCCGCGAGATGCGCGCCTTCACCGAGGGCGAGAAGCGGCTGAACTCGGCCTATAATTTCGACTTTCTCTATGCTCCGAAGCTGACGCCGCAGCTTGTCCGCTCGTCGCTGGGCCAGTGGTCGGGTGCTGCGGGCGAAGGCTGGCCAAGCTGGGCCTTCTCCAACCATGATGCGCCGCGGGCAGTCTCGCGCTGGGCCGGGGGGGGCGACCGGGAAGCGGCGGCGCGGGCGTGTCTGATGCTGCTGATGAGCCTGCGCGGAAATGCCTTCCTGTATCAGGGCGAGGAGCTGGGGCTGCCGCAGGCGGAGGTCGCGTTCGAGGATCTGAAAGACCCGGAAGCGATCGCCAACTGGCCCAAGACGCTGGGCCGGGACGGCGCGCGCACGCCGTTCCCATGGCATGGCGATCAGGGGGCGGCAAGTGCAGGGTTTTCAAGCGGCAAGCCCTGGCTGCCGGTCGATCCGAGGCATGCCGCGCTGGCGCTGGACGTGCAGGAGAACGACCCGGCCTCCGTGCTGAACTTCTGCCGCACGGTGATCGCGATGCGGCGGGAATCGGCTGCGCTGAAGGTCGGCGATATCAGGTTCCTGGAGGCGGGCGAGGGCGTTCTGGCGTTTGAGCGCAGCTTCGATGGTGAGCGCGTGATGTGCGTCTACAACCTGTCGGGGCGGGCGGTGGCGTTTCATGCCGAGGCCGGCTGGCGGGTCGCGCTGAGCAGCGACGGGGCGGCGGGCGGCGGTG
>JBGSUF010000113.1:0-10899 GCA_041736285.1 Hyphomonadaceae bacterium
CAGGATCCTTGCTGCTCTGCAGCGGAACAATCGCCAGTCGTTGGCCGACCTCGGCGATGCGATCGGCCTGTCTGAGCCGGCCGTGCGGCGGCGTGTCGCCCGGCTACGCAAGGACGGATACATTCTCGCCGATGTCAGCCTAGTTGACCCTTCGAGGCTGGGCATAACGGTGATCATTTCCATTCGGTTCGCCACGGAAAGCCAGCAGACCTATGACGCCTTCAAGGCCGAGATCCTCAGCACCCCGGAAGTCGCGCAGGGCTACACCGTGACGGGTGACGACGACTTCATCCTGATCGGCCATTTCTCGGACATGATCACCTACGATGACTGGATCAATCAAAGGATACTCACCAATCCAGCCATCTCCCGTTCAACGACCAACGTCGTCTATCGCCGTTTCAAGTTCGAGACAGCCATCCCGCTTGGAGCGGGGTAAGACAGGAGCCTGGCCGATCCGGCGGTCGGTCCTGCTATGTCGTTGGCCCATGACTTATGTCGAATGGTTCTGACCGGCAGTTTAGGGCCAATGATGCCCGGATCGGTGTTGAATTCTAACGTCTGGAATTGCGCCAACGACAGCCGCAGGGTGCGTAAGCCCATACGACAACAACAATTGGCGGGTTCTTGCCTGTCGCCTCATCACAAACAAGGCCAGCCATCCACCGCACTTGGTCCGGCAGGTTCTTGTGGCTCACACGCCAGGATCGACGTCAGCACCTCTGGCCCGCACATACGATGAGCCCGCTGAAGGCGTGGACATTTGCGCATCGCTCCTAGAATGTACATCCATTACCAGCCTGCCCGCCCGCAGATATCGCTGCAGCCGCGCTGCCCTCGACCGTCTGGACTCCAGCTCCTGTTCCAGTCGCTCCAGGATCGGCCAGTAGGCATCGCCGAACCGGTCGATCAGCGAGGCGACGGTGCGGATCGCGCTTTCGATATCCTGTTCGGTGTAGCGGGCCATGAGCGCGAGGATCGCATCCGGCGATTGAGCCGAACAGTCGGAATGGCGGCAAATCGCGGCATGGGTTCGCAAGGCCTTGCAAGCGAGTGCAAGGGCTTCATTCTGACCCGTCATCGTCGTCCGCCGTGACAGTCTCACCTTCCGGCTCATCCGGGGTCACATTGCGGAAAACGCCTTTGCCACCCATGGCGGTCTCGATCAGCTTCAGAAGCGCTTCGCGCCGCGCGCTGATGAACGCCTCAAACGAATCCGCGCGAAGGAGTTCCGGGTCAATCAGGTGGCTGCGCAAATGGGCGTCGATATCCTCTGGCGATGCTGCACCCTGTTTCGGCAAGCGCGCGAGATAGGCTGACGGCGCGTCGCCGCCAATTGTGCGGTTGGTCTTGTAGCTGATGGGGGTCTTGTTGATGATCGTGTCATAGGCGGCGCGCGCGATCCCGTTCTTCTCGCACCAGGCGCGCGGGAAGATATGGTGGATGTCCACGCCCTCGTCGAAATAGCTGGTGTGATCGAAGCGCTGGCCAGATCGGAAGTCGCGCGCGCCTTCCTTCATCAGCAGGGCATGCACGCCCTTATAGGCGGCGGACAGGCGAGAGGTCATCGTGTTGAGGCGCTCATCGCGGAAATTGGCATCGCGGATGGTTGTCGGCTCCGGGCCGCCATCGATCCATGTAATCACTTCGCTGATATCCTTGGCGAACCGGCTTTCGATGGCGCTGCCATAAAGCTCGCCAAACACGCCGCACCAGTACCAGCGCGCAAGCTTCGCCCGCACCGCCTCATGTTCCCAGCGCTCGCCCAGTTCTGCGATGATGGCCGCGAGCGGGACAATCTGCGTGCGATAGGGCACATCCTTGAACCAGTAGAGGTGCTGGCTGAACAGGAACTTCCCGGCGCGCTGGAAGCCTTCGACAAGCCGCTTCGTGTGGGTCTTGTATGCGCTGAGCGGCAGGCCAAGCAGCGTGTCGCGCGTGCAGCTGATGGCGGGCGGGTCGCCCGGCCTGCCATCAGACACATGGGCGAGCAGCCGCGCCCGCGTTTGCAGAAGGGCGAGCGCCTGGAAGAAGTCGGTCGCCTCAAGGCGGGTCAGCGGGTGGTCACGAAGCTGCAGCGTCCCGGCGAGCGTCTTCTGGATCGCGGTCCATTCATCGCGCAGGTGGAAGCCTTCCTCCTCTCCGGCATAGATCGCGGTCAGAAGTTCAAACGCGTCGAGTTTCTTGCCGCCAGTGTTGACCTTTTCGAAGACAAGGCAGACGGCCTCGCGGCTTGTGCGCCGTCCAAGTTCGATGACAGGCATCTGGTACTGGTGAAACGCCAGAAGGACGTCATTGAGAAATCTGAACCAGAACTGGGTCTTTTCGCTCTCATATCCCCAATGGGCGACAAAACCGGTTTGCCAGTCGTTCCAGTCGAAGATGCGATTTGTCGGGAACATGCAGAGCGCATATTCCTGTTCCGGCGTTGTCAGGTCCCGGACGATTTCTGTGCCGAAGTTCCGGCTTTCGATCTTCGCTTCCGGCACGCCGACAATCGCGTCCATCCGGTCGCGCGAGTCATCGAGCGCGGCGGCCATGTCGATATAGTAGAACCGCCTGATCTTCTGGCGCTTGGTGTTGATCGTGTCCACGACCTCGCGGCGCATGGTCGTCTGGTATAGCGAGGTGATACGCTACTGGCCGTCGAGAAGCAGGGCTTAGGGTGAGACCTTGAACGCCGCATCCGGCGCCCCCTCTATCGGCCGCGGTTTGAAGCGCACGTCTCCGCCGGTCTGGAGCGTCATCAGAGCGCCAACCGGAAATGACCTGGAGATCGAGGCGAGCAGGCTTCGCAGCCCCTCATCATCCCAGACCCATCCGCGCTGAAAATCAGGCAGCTGGAGCACGCCGTCGCGGGCCTTCTTGAGCAGGTCGTCGAGTGGGCGCTTGGTGCTGTCGAATTCAACGCGTGTCATGGATCAGATTCCCCCGTCTTTCAGCCCTTTGAGCGATAACCGACTCCCGCAGAACGGGATACCGAATCCGCCTCTCTTTTTGCACTTTGACTTGAGCGCAGCAGGACTGGCGCCCTCCCAACCCATTGCTTCTATTGGGTTTTCTTCAAAAGAGGGCGCCACAAGGTTTCGCAAGAGGCACCAAAAAAGTGATTTGAAGACAATGGGTTAAGGGGCCAAGGGCGCCAACCCTTTAATCTTGCCTTGCAGGTCCGCTTTCTGAACCCTTGCAGATCCTTGCAAGCGCTTGCGAGTTCTCGCTACAGTTCACGCTCTGCCAGACTGAGAATTTACCAGCCAATCTATCTCGCCGACGTGCTGAGGATATGCATTGAGTTGGGCGGGCCTGTTCTGGTCTTGAGATCACAGACTGTGATCTCAACCGACATTGAGAACGTGGCGAGCGTGATCGCCATTCCGGATCAGACGGCCCAGGATTCCAAATTGGACGGGCGCCCGGCGCTTCTGCAATGGGCGCGGGCAATTGCGGGATTTCCCCGGCGCCTCGACCCGGTGCGAGGGGCGCTCAAAACCGTTGTGCTGGCAAGACGTTAGGGGCCGTCGGGCGCCAAGTGTTTGATCTTGCCCTTCGGGGTCGCATTGCACCCGCTTGGCCCCGCCTGCATCGCCCTGCACGCGCGCCCCGCTCCTCGGTACGTGGCGGTTCCCCTACTAGGCGAGTTCGCCAATGGGTGAATTCGGCTGTGCACCAGCTGAGTCCAACAAAAACAAGGGAGTAGCCAAAAACTGTGCACCACATTTTCCGGCATAAGGCGCCAAAATAATGATGTGCAGACAAGGCGTTAGATGGGCGTGTACGTACATCCTTTAATCTTGCCCGTTCGGGTTCGCTGCTGAATCCTGTGCCGCAATTTGCCGCCCCATGCCGGAACATGCCGCCATTTGCCGAAAGCCCCTCGCCAGGTGCGCGAGTACCCACTGCGCCGACATCTCGGAGTTCGGGCAACTGTCGCCGGTTTTGCGCCCGGTCAAGGGCGCGTGGAACACGCGCCGCGAAGCGGGCAAAGCCCCTTGACCGGGCGCAAAACCGGCAAGGAAAATCACCATGGCCCAAGTGGCATTTCATGCCATTGGGCCTGAAGGAAAACACCTAACCCTTCGCAAAGGACGGCCGCTATGGGCGGTGCCTTTACTTAACGTATTTGCCGGATTCATTTGCCACCCAATCATCGAAGCAGCCCTTGAAATAGTGACGCCTATCTCCATCTCAGTATTTCCTGGCTATAGGGCACTCCACTGGACAGCTAGTCGGCCCTTCGGTCACCTAGATGTATGCGACCTTAGCGGTACACCTAGTTGTACTTGCAATGGTATTCGTTGGTTAAAGTTTTAGGCGCGCTTCGGCGCATAGGTTGCCAGGGCTGTGGAGGTGTTCATGAAGGACACTCGCTCGACTAAAGTTCGCGAGTTTCTCCGGACGGCAATTGTGTTCGCACAGCTTGCTTTCTGGGTCACGAAACTGGCGATCCTAATACTTAACTACGGCCAACGATTGGGGGGGCGGCTTGAGAAACTATGTGCAACGCATCCCCCTAGGCAACGACAAATGGGCTTTTGAGCAAGAGCCCGATCTCATCGATTCGGCCAAGAACTGGATGCGCCTTATTCGCCGGCGCTGGCAGCCTCCAAACTACTTTTTCCACCTCCGCAGCGGGGGGCACGTCGCAGCTGTTCAGTCCCATCTGGAGAGCCAATTTTTCGCTAAGATTGATCTTCGCCGCTTCTTTGAACAGGTCACAAAAAACCGTGTGATAAAGCGGCTTTCAGGTCTTGGGTTTCCTTCCGAAGACGCAATAGACTTCGCCGTAGCGAGCACAATTCGAAAGCGAAAAGATGGCCGCGACGTCTTCGTTCTTCCTTACGGTTTCGTGCAATCGGCCATGCTCGCTTCGCTGGATACCGATTGTTCCGCGCTAGGTCGCCAACTGTCCCAAATCGTCGAAAGCGGTCTCGTCGTATCGGATTATGTCGATGATATTGTCATTTCAGGCGAAAGCGAAGCCGTGGTGCAAGCCGCTCTGGACGATACGAAGAGCGCTGCCGCGAAATCGCATTTTGAAATCAACGAAGAGAAAAGCACCAGCGTTCAAGCCGACATGACTGCGTTCAACATTGAGTTCGGGCACGGCTTCATGCGCATCACGACGCCCAGGATGCACGAGTTTCAGGAAGCGATAATGACCTCCGATGGTGATAACGCGAAGATTGCGGTTTTGGCCTATGTCAAAAGCGTCAATCTCGATCAGGCTGTCGAGCTGTTTCGCGCGCTCGAGCGTCATTTGGAATGTGCTCGCCACATCCTCGAAGCTTGACGGGCACCGCCCCCATTCCCACGCCCCCCGAATCGGCTGCATGCTGTTGCACTCTACCATGACAGGCGCGGAGGCGTTCTTGGCGTAGGCAGCGTTCCATCTTCGGGTTCGAATGGTTATGGGTCAGGCTTGAAATATGGCGAGGGCGACAATGTCGCCCCGGCGCCATCCGCGACTTCTTCGGCGCTCTCAGTCCAAAGCGCGCGCCGCATTGTGCTGATCGACGGGCCGCAGCTCGCCCGCCTCATGCTGCGCTATAATATCGGCTGCCGGGACGAGGAAATCCTGCACCTGAAAAACGTAGATGAGGACTTTTTCGACTCGGAACGAATGCCGCTTCGGTTAGTAGGCCCAAGCTTCATGGCTCAACGGAAGTGAATTGAGCAAATTCCTGCGCGCCATCCAGCTGGGCATGTGCTCCCTGAGGAGTGCATGAAACCGTTCATTATGGGTCGGCTCAAGCAAGTGGATGAGCTCATGCACGAGAATGTATTCGAGGCATTCGACCGGCTTCTT
This sequence comes from Hyphomonadaceae bacterium, assembly GCA_041736285.1. Taxonomy (GTDB): domain Bacteria; phylum Pseudomonadota; class Alphaproteobacteria; order Caulobacterales; family Hyphomonadaceae; genus JBGSUF01. Next base: position 5,807 of record JBGSUF010000113.1, read on the forward strand.
TCCGAGTTCGGAGTTCAGCCTGATATTGCCCTTTTCGGGATTGCACCCACCCCAGCGCGTTTTCATGCGTTGGATGAAAATCTGGTTCGCCGAAACGCCGATCCGGCTTTCCCAAGCCGAGAGCAGCGCCGTGGCCCGGTCGCGCACAATTGCCCGATACCAGTCGCCCATGACCCGCGCGCATTTGTCTTCGGAATACTCGCCCCAGAGACTCACGGTCAGCGTGCCAGGCCGGAGAATGACCTCATGCCGCGCTGCATCAGGCTCGATTTCCAGCAAATAGCGCTCGCCCCAGACATAATGGGATTCAAGGCGAAGAAATTCGCGGCGTGGCTCGCGCGGCTGGCCATCCATCGCGGCCTGTTGCCGACGTATCCAGCCAAGTTTCGACAGGATGTAGGATTTGAGCACCTGATCGGTCAGGCGCTCCGGCGCGGCAACGCGAACCGAACCATCGGGCGGCAGAACGCTCAAGTGGACGTTCTTGATCTTCTTGCGGACGATCTCGACGTCGAACTCCGCCATTTGGAGACGCGCGCTCATCCGTACTCTGCCTGGCCGAGAATGACTTTGAAGATTTGCTCCACTTTTTCGACATCTCCAAGCAGCCCATAGAGCTGTTCCTTGACGATGCCTTCGCGGGCGGGTTGCCCTTTGAAGCCTTCAGGGCAGTCATTGTGCAGGAGTGCATCGACACGCAGCGCGAGGATCTCGTCCTCGCCGAGATTGTTGTAGAGCGCGCGCTTGCCTTTGGTGTTGATCGAGGCGGGAACGCCGGGCGTGGCGCTGGCCGAGGACACCTTCGCCGCCAGTTCGGCAATTTTGGCGAGATATTCCTGATAGCGGTGGGCATTCTCGCGCCGGAATTCAATCACCTCGCTCAGGAGCTCAGACATGCGCTCATAGAAGGCAGGGTCGTCGAGATGCTCCTTGATCAGGGTTGAGCGGATATTGTTCTCGATCGCTTCGGCGACCGCGTCCTTGCGCCCGTCCGTCTTGCCAAACTTCTCCGCGATGGCGTCGGCGATGCCGGTCTTCACGATGAGGTCGACGAGCGGCACATCCTCGAAAGCGGAAATGCGGCGCGGCTTTTCCGCTTCGATGAACCGGTCGATCAGGAAGCGCATGTCGGCTTCGTAGGGCTTGAGGTCCAGCGTTTCACCCGACGCGCTGCGAACAAAGTCGCGCACATGGACGGCTTGATCGACCTCGCTCTGCATCCCCTTGATGGCGGCGTCGCTGAAACCCGCCTGCGCCAGATCATCGGCGAGATTGGCGAAGGTGCGCACATAATTCGCGACCGCCTTGTAGAGCGTTGCGCGGAGGGGCGCCTGGTCTTTCAGGTCGCTTTCACTCTCCGTATCGCCGCAGAAATAGCGCAGGAAATCGAGATCGGATCGCGGTGGCTCGCCCACTTCTTCACACAGCAGATGCCATGCCTCGCGCGCGTCTTCGAGCTTTTCCCTGCCCAGTTCCAGCCGGTCCTTCATCTGGACCTGCGGATCGTCGCCTTCGCCATGGCCATCGAGTTCGGACGTATAGACCGCAATCGCCTTTTCGACCTTTTTGAACAAGGCCTTGTAGTCGACGATCTGACCGAACGGCTTGTCGTCACCGTCCAGCCGGTTCGTGCGGCAGATCGCTTGAAACAGGCCATGGTCCTGCATGCCCTTGTCGATATAGAGCACGCTGCAGGGCGGCGCGTCGAACCCGGTGAGGAGCTTGTCGACGACGATCAGGAGGCGCATGGCGGCGGGTTGCTTGACGAACCGCTCCGTCACGCGGTCCTCATAGGTTTCGGTCTTCGATTTGCCCGGCTCGGCCGGCACATCCGCCAGAATGCCGGTATAGGTGTTGAAGACGAACTGCTTGTCGGTGTCCGTATTCGCGCCGATGTCTTCTTTCGAGATATCGCGCGCCTGCGGATCATAGGAGGTGACCACCGCGCAGTTGCCGCGCAGCTTGGTCTTCTGGAACAGCTCGTAATAGCGGCAGGCCTCGAAAATGCTGGAGGCGACAAGGATCGCATTGCCCTGACCGGTCATCAGGCGCGGTACTTTATACTCGAAATCGAGCACGACATCGGTGACGATCTGGTCCTGCCTGGAGGCGGAACTGAGCACTTCCTTCAGCGTCGCCCAGCGCTTTTTCAGCTCATGGGTCTGCCAGTCGTTCAGCGTCCGGGTCTTGGCCTCGAAATAGCGGTCGATCTCGCCGGGCTGGCTGATACGCTGGTCGATGTCGCGCGCCTCATAGACGAGGTCCAGCACGACGCCGTCTTCCACGGCCTCATTGTGCTTGTAGGTGTCGATATAGGTCCCGAACACTTCAAGGCTGGTCTGCTTGTCTTTCTTCAGGAGCGGCGTGCCGGTAAAGCCGACAAAGATCGCGCCCGGCAGGATCGCCTTCATCAGCTTGTGCAGCTTGCCGCTCTGGGTGCGGTGGCATTCATCGACAAAGACGAACAGCTTGCCATGCACGGGGAAGGGCTCCGCCTTTAGCCCGTCGAGGAAGGCGTCCATATCGTCAACGCCCTTGCGCCCGAATTTGTGGACGAGCGACGCGATGATCGAGGGTGAGGGCGCGGCGAGCTTGCCCAGCAAGTCCCGCCCGCTGGCGGCGCGCGCGATATCAACGCCTGCATTGCGGAAATTGCCGACGATCTGCTTGTCGAGCTTTTCGCGGTCGGTGATCACGGCGACACGCGCGCCGGTGATGTTCTGCAAGATCCAGCGCGCCAGCAGCACCATGGTGATCGACTTGCCGGAGCCTTGCGTGTGCCAGATTACCCCGCCCTCACCGGACAGGAGGCGGGTCTGCGCCTTCGTCACCCCGAAATACTGGTTGTGGCGGGGCACTTTCTTCACCCCGGCATCGAACACGATGAAGTCGCGGATCAGCGCCAGAAGGCGGCGCTTCTCGCAGAGCTTGGCAAGATACTTGTCGAGCTTGTAGCCGTCATTCTCCGCCTCGTCCTCTTTCCAGGTGAGGTAATAGCGTTCCGGCGTGCCGATGGTGCCGTATTTCAGGCCCTCTGAGTCATTGCCCGCAAAGCAGAATTGTACGGTGGAGAAAAACCATTCATTGAACTCCGGCCGCTGGTTGGAATTGAGCTGGCGAATGCCCTCGCCGATGGAGGTGCGGGAGTTTTTCAGCTCGATCACGCCGACGGCGAGGCCGTTGAGGTACAGCACAAGGTCCGGGCGGCGCTCATAGCCGTCGCCCTGTTTCAGGGTCACTTCCTCGGCAATCGCGAAATCATTGGCGTCTGGATTGTCCCAGTCGATCAGGTGGACGGTCTGCGTCGGCTCGGCGGCGCTTTCCTTCACATCGACGCCGTAGACCATCAGCGACCAGACATCGCGATTGCGTTCATAGAGGTTGGCCTGCGGCTGGCGGGCGGTGTCGCGCAGCTTTTGCAGGGCGCGGGTGATGAGGCTGCCCGAATAGCCCCGGCGCTTGAGATTGGCGGTGAGCAGGCCCTCCTCGATGTTGGAATTGCCTTGCCCGATTTGCTGGGGACGGTCTTTCCAGAAGCCAAGGTAGGCATAGCCCAGCCGGTCGGCGAACAGGGCGAGCACGCGCTTCTGTGTGGCGCTTTCCGGCTTGCCGGGGTCGTCACGAAAGCCCTTCGGGCGCCCGATGCTCATACCAGCCTCACTTTCCCGGTGAGCAGGGTCTGCATCATGCCCTGCTTGATTGCTTTCAGCTTGTCGCGCCGCGCCTCCAGCGCGGCAATCGCGGCGTCCATGCCCGACAGCACGGCGGCAATGGCGCGTTGTTCGGGGAGGGGTGGTAGGGAGATTTCGATGGCGGCAAGTGCGGCAGAGCTAATGTGAACAACAGCGTCTCCTTGTCCTTTAGATGCCTTTTGCCTCTGGATTGCGGGCATGTTGAGCGCGTAACCGAGAAATACAGGTTCGGCGTCGGAAATCCTAAGGATGACAATATCGCCGCCCGCAAAGGCCTCGGTTTTTTCTGCAAACGCTACGCTCTTGCCGATTTCTTCCTTGGTCTCTCCTGAACCAGCGAATAAAATATCGCCATATCGCAGCCGCGTCGCTTTTGAGGCAACGCCTGAGCTGATGCGCGAGCGAAATGCACGGATGACGTCATGGTGATCGGTGTAGAGCTCTCCGTAGCGAACGCACGGAATGCTTCCCGATTGAGCTTCGTCCTTACGAACCCCGGAACCCTTCAGGAAAGTTCCCAACTCCCCCAGCGTCTTCGTTTCCCAGTCCCCTGAGAAGCCGGGGAGGCGGGTGGTGGGGCGCAAGAGGGCGTGGAGGGCGGCCTGTTTGACGGCGCGCTGTTTGGCGAGGGTCCGCTCCACCGCCCGGATCGCCCCATCCGCATCCGACAACGCCCCCGCAATCGCCTCCTGCTCCGCGAGAGGCGGGAGGGGGAGAACTAAGTTGCGAACGGTTTCGAGATTGATTCCTGCTTTCGCGCCTGAATCCGTAATTGCGCGAAAGAATGACTGTGCCGGATTTGAAGCCAAGTAGTACGCGGCAAACTTTGGATTGACCGAATCGGGGTTAAATCGAACGAGTGAAATGTGCTGATTAATGTAAGCGGGACTCGGCAACTCGTCGCTGACGTAACCAATGATCCCGATGTCGGCGGTAATAGAGATTAGGACGTCGCCAGCGCTGACGCGCGTTCTTTCGGCTTCCGCATCCGTTTCTGCAACACGAACATAGCGAAGATCAGTCAGGTCCATTGAGATGTCAGCGCGAGCCAAATTCGTAATTCTCAGAAACGGATCGCCTGTCCCTGCGTAGTATTTGGCCCAACCTCTCGAACCGCTTGTGATGTATGGTTGGAAATGACCAACTGCCACCACTTCCCAATCCTCCGGGATCGGCCCGATCTCGGTCTGCTTGAAGCCGCGCGGCCCAGTCTTGGGCATGCCCTCCCGCGCCGCCGCCCGCTCCGCCGCCGCTACCATGACAGCCCCATGGCTTTGAGATGCGCGTCACATGGCTGACCCATGTGCGTGTGACCGCCGGCCTTGGCATCATCTACCTGTTCCCGCTGGTGACCAAGGCGATCCCCTCGCCGCTGGTGACCATCGTGGTGCTGACCGGGCT
>JBGSUF010000151.1:0-2149 GCA_041736285.1 Hyphomonadaceae bacterium
TTCCACCACGACGGGCCCGCGAAAACCACGTAGAACTTGGCCGCGGCATCGTCGCCGTCGCGGTGCCGAAGATCACCCGCCGCCACCACGTTCGATACGACCCACCGCCAGCGCACTGTCGCACAGCGCTCGACCGAGAACCGGAGGTAGACCCCCTTCCCCGAGTAGGAATCGTCGCTCGTGACCCGCAGATAGTGGTTGCCGCCCGGCTCCACGCCGAGCGAAAAGACGTTCTTCCGCGCGATGCTCGGAAACCCGCGCTCGACCCAGCGCGCGCTGACCCCGCGTTCGAAATCGTCCTGGAAGAGCACCGTCATACTCTCGGCGGCTGGCGCACGGGCGACAGGATCAACCTGGAGGCATCGCTGCGGCTGGGCGACGCGCTGGGCGGGCATTTCGTGTTCGGTCATGTCGACGGGGTCGGCGAGATCGTCGAGGTGACGCCGGAAGGCGAGAGCTGGCGTGTGGCGATCCGGCCGCCGGCAGAGATTGCGCGTTTCATCGCCGAAAAGGGGTCGATTGCGGTGGACGGGGTGTCGCTCACCGTGGCGGGGGTCCGGCCTGACAATGTCTTCGAGATCGCCGTCATCCCGCACACTTGGGAGGTGACCACCATCGGGCAGGCCGCGCCGGGGGGACGCGTCAATCTTGAGATCGACATGCTCGCGCGGTATGTGGCGCGGATATTGGCGTCAGGGTGACGTGGGGCCAGCCCTTGACGCGCGCGCCGCGACAGCCGAGGGATGACGCCCGAACCCGGCAAGACAAGACGACAAATTCCTGAAGACAGCAGAAAGTTACAGGCATGACAGCGCGCGTGATGGTCGCAACTTCCAGGTATTACGAACACATCACGGCGGAACTGGAGGCCGGCTGCATGGCGACGCTGGAGGCGGCTGGCGCGACGGCTGAACTCGTCGAGGTGCCGGGTGCGTTCGAGATACCGGGCGTGATCGCGATGGCCGCCGACAGCGCGCGCTATGATGGCTATGTCGCGCTGGGCTGCGTGATCCGAGGCGAAACATCGCATTATGATTATGTCTGCGGGGAGAGCGCGCGGGGGCTGATGACATTGTCGGTCGAGCGGCGGCTGGCCATCGGTTATGGCATACTGACGGTGGAGAATGAGGCGCAGGCGCTGGCCCGCGCGCGCGTCGCCGAGGGCAATAAGGGGCATGATGCGGCGCAGGCATGCCTTGCCATGGTCGCGTTGCGCCGGAAGTTCGTGCGATGAGCGCGTCGCAGAAGATTCCGCCAGACATCAAGCGCGTTGCGCGGTCCGGGGCGCGGCTGGCGGCGGTGCAGGCGCTCTATCAGCTTGAGGCGACGGGCGAGAGCGCACTGGCGGTGATCCGCGACTTCATGGAGGACCGGCTCGGCATGGGGCCGGAGGGCATCCCCATCGAAGAGGCCGACCCGGATCTGTTCAAGACCATCGTCAACGGCGTTATCGACCATCAGGCGCAGATTGACCGGGCCGTTTCGAGCCGGCTTGCGACGGGGTGGAAGCTGGAGCGGCTGGAGGCGACAACGCGGGCCATCCTGCGCGCCGGAGCGTTCGAGCTGATCGGCAACCGGGGCGCGAGCGCGCCGACCATCCTTGATGAATACGTCTCCATCGCGCACGCTTTCTTCGACGATCAGGAGCCAAAATTCGTCAATGGCGTGCTGGACACGCTGGCGGGGGATTTGCGCCCGCTCGATGAGGCGGAAGACCCGTTCGGGGGGGTTTGAAGACGGCCGGAGACGTGCATGTGAGACGTGCATGTGAGGCGGGCATGTGAGGCGGGCATGGAAGACGGGCTTGGATGAGTGATTTCGAGCGGGAGTTCATCGACACCCTTCTGCGGCCGATCTGCACGTCGGACGGCGCGCGCGGGCTTATGGACGATGTCGCGGGGCTTCGCGTGCGGCCACACCGTCGGCTGATCGCGACAATGGATACGATTGTCGAGGGCGTGCATTTTCGCGCCGGTGATCCGCTTGATTCGGTTGGCTGGAAGGCGCTGGCGGTAAATGTCTCCGACATTCTGGCGAAAGGTGCGCTGCCGCGCGACGCGCTGATGGCGGTGAGCTGGCCGCACAGAACACAGCAATCATTATCTTGGTGGTTTTTGGAAGGCTTTTGCCCGGAGGAAGGCATGGCGTG
>JBGSUF010000174.1:0-3923 GCA_041736285.1 Hyphomonadaceae bacterium
CCCAGCAACTTCTGGCCCCAGCACTAGACTGGTGGGAGTTTGAACTGCTGTTAATGCTGCTGCATCAAGTGCTGAAGGTCTTGCAGGAACTGGCCGAACGCACGGCCTTCTTCGCCGGGATGGGTCATGACCTGAAGACGCCGCTGAACGCGATCATCGGGTTTTCGGAAATGATGAGCGCGGGCATGATGGGCGAGATCAGCAAGCTCTACCGTGACCGGGCTGCGCTGATCCATGAAAGCGGGCAGGACTTGTTGCTGCTGGTCGAGGACATGCTGGACCTTGCGCGCTCGGAGGCCGGGCAATACCGGATCGAGACCGAACCTGTCGGCCTGTCGGTGATCGGGGCGTCCGTGGCCCGGCAGGTCGAGGCCATGGCGATACGCCAGAACATAGCGCTGTCGGAAATCGGTGGCGGCGTCTGGGCGGAAGCCGATCCGCGGACGGTGCGCCAGATCTGGCAGAATCTGATGTCGAACGCGATCAAGTATTCACGCCCCGGCGGCACGGTACGCTTTGGCAGCTTCCAGCGCGGCGACATGGCGGTGCTGTTTGTCAGCGATGAGGGGATCGGCATGAGCGAGGCCGATCTGGCGCGGATCGCCCGGCCGTTCGCGCAGGGAGACAATGCCGGCGGGCGGCAGGGCACGGGGCTGGGCCTGGCGGTGGTTTACCGGATGGCGGAGCTTCAGGGCGGCAGCCTGGAGATCGAAACGGCGCAGGGCGCGGGCACGCATGTGGAAGTGTCACTGCCGATGGCGAAGGCCGAGGATATTCCCGGAGCGCCCGGCTCTGGTGCGCCCGGTTCTGGTGAGCAACGGATTGGCAAGGCGGCGGAGTAGGCGCGGCGGCCGTATCGTCAGCGCCGGGCTGCAATCGTCTCGCGGACCGTCAGGCAGATGCCGCTGATCACGAGCGCGCCGATCAGGATGAAGGCGCTGGTCGGGGTCGCCGGCAGGAGCGGGCCTGCAGCCTCTGGTGAGAGCGTGCCGCCGATCTGGCGTCCGATAAGCGCGCCGAGGATGACGGCCGGTGTCAAAAGGCACCAGGCAAGGCTGTCGATCAGGATTTTCGGCTCGGCACGCGTGGTCTTGTCCGGCATGGTGTGGCTCCGCGAATGGGTCGTGTCGCATGGCAGGCCTCGCAAGCGGCGTGCCAGTTGCCGGGGCGAGGCACCGGAGCGGCGGCAAACAGAAGTGACAGGATCAGGAGTGACAGGATATGGAGGAGGCAAGGCTTTCGTCGGGGCTGTGGGTGTCGGCGCTGATGAGGCGGGCGCAGCTCTCCGGGGCCTTTGTCATGGTGCTGCACCGTGGCGATGAGGGGCGCGGCGACGTGCTGGTCAAGACGCTCGACGCACACGGGGCGGCGCGCGTGCTGGGGGCGGTGTTTGCGATGGACGGGCCGCGCCGTTTCGGCGTCCGCGCGCAGGGCAATGAGGCCGAGGTCGACGACTATGTGGCACGGGCAAGAGCGCGCGACAGCGATCTGTGGGTGGTGGAGATCACCGACCGCGAGGGACGACATTTCCTGACGGAAGAGGTGGAGGGCTGAGGGAGATGGGCCGCTATCGGCCTTCGACGGCGGCGAAGGCGGTGGAGAGGTTGCGGTAGTAGAGAATCCGGGCCTGCGCGTCGGGGGTGAGGGAGACCGGAATGTCGGCGCCGGGAAGGGGAACGGGTTCCTCGCCCTGCAGGACAAGGCTGGCGAGGCCGGACCATAGCTCGGCGGGCAGGCCGCCGCCGGTGACTTTCTTCATCGAGGAATTATCGTCATTGCCGATCCAGACCCCACCGGCGAGGGTGGCGGTGTAGCCAATGAACCATGCGTCCCGCCAGTCCTGCGAGGTGCCGGTCTTGCCGGCAACGTCCCATCCGCGCACGGCGGCGCGCCGGCCTGTCCCCTCAAGGATGACGGCCAGCATCATGGCGTTCATCATGCGAACATTGGCGGGATCGTAGACGGGATTGGCGGCGTCGGGCGTTCGCTCAAAGAGGATATTGCCGCGCGTGTCCTCGATCCGGGCGATGAACCATGGCGAGATGCGCTGTCCACCGCTGGGGAAGACGGCGTAGGCGGCGGTCAGTTCCATCAGGGTCACTTCCTGCGTGCCGAGGGCGATGGAGGGGACAGGCTCCAGCGGGCTGACAATGCCGAAGCGGCGGGCGAGGCGGGCCACGTTTTCCTGCCCGATCTCCTCGGCGAGGAGGGCGGCGACGGTGTTCAGCGAATCCGAATACGCCTCGGCGAGGGTGACGGGGCCGCGATAGTCCTGATTGTAGTTGGCGGGTGTCCAGCCGTCGATGGTAACGAGGGCATCGTCGCGGACGGTGAAGGGGTCGTAGCCCTCCTCGATGGCGGCGGCATAGACGAAGGCCTTGAAGGCTGAGCCAGGCTGGCGGCGGGCCTGGGTGACGCGGTTGAACTGGCTGGCGCGGTAATCGAGGCCGCCGATGAGGACCAGGACTTCGCCGTCCGGGCGCATGAACAGGGCAGAGGCCTGGGTTGCGGCGAGGGCGGGGCCTTGCTCGGCCATGGCGCTGATGACCATTTCGGTCGCGGCAGACTGGAGGGCGGGGTCAATGGTCAGGGTGACGACGAGATCGCTCGGCAGGCGGGGGAGAAGCTCGCCGACGCGGGCGGCGGCCATGTCCAGTATGTAGCCCATCTGCGGATCGGGGGCGAAGTTGGCAATGGTGATCTCCTCGGCGCGGGCGATCGCGGCCTCCTCGGCGCTGATGAACTCGGCCTCAACCATCTGGTCGAGGACGTAGGCCTGTCGGGCGCGGGCGCCTTCGAGATTGGTGTCGAGGGCGAGACGGGAGGGCGCTTTCGGCAGGGCGGCGAGAAGCGTGGCCTCGCCGAGGGTCAGGTCGGCGGCGGGCTTGCTGAAATACGTCTGCGCCGCCGCGTCGACGCCGTAGGCGCCGGCCCCCAGATAGACGCGGTTGATGTAGAGGGTGAGGATTTCATCCTTTGAGAGACGCCGTTCGAGGGCCTGGGCGAGGCGGATTTCCTGCGCCTTGCGCTTGAAGGTCTGCTCGGGCGAGAGGACGAGATTCTTGACGAGCTGCTGGGTCAGGGTCGAGCCGCCCTGAACGGTCTCCCCGGCGCGCCAGTTGGCCCAGAGCGCGCGCAGGATGGCGGAGCTGTCCATGCCCTCATGCTCGTAGAAACGCTTGTCCTCGGCGGCAACGAAGGCGAGCGGGACATGCGGGGGAAGCTGGTCCAGCGTCACGGCGCGGCCATAACGCGGACCGCGCACGGTGATGAGGGAGCCGTCGCGGGCCCGAAACTCGATGGCGGGCTCGCGGCCAACCTCCCAGAGGGCGGCATTCTCCGGCAGCTGCGGCAGGTCGTGGAAGAGATGGTTCCACATCGCAGCGGCAAACACGGCGGCGGCGAGGATGAGCGCGACAATCGTGACGGCCAGCCATTTCAGCCAGCGAAAGCGGGGACGCTTCTGCGCGCCGGGCTTCGGCTGAGGCTGCGGCTGAGGCTTTGGGCGGGGCAGGTCGCCCTGAAGCGGGAGGCCGGGACGTAGGGGCATTTCGGGCTTTCCGGTGCGGCAATGGGCTGGCGTCTGTCAGGTCTAGAGCCGTGGTGTGTAACGCGCGATGAATGCGGCGGTTTTGCGAGCGGGACGAAAAGTTTGGGGACGGGAGGTGGCCAGCCCCCGGGCAGCAAAATAGATTTGCTCATTATTACAGGGCGCTGCGTAAGCATTGCCGGAAAGAAATCCGACCGGGGATCAGGCCGGGGCATTATGGGTCATGGTCGCAGAGATGAGCGACGGGGCCGGCAGGGCGGAGGGGACGGGATGAACAGCCAGCAATGGTCGCAAGCCCGGCTCCTTCGCCTTGAAGGGCTGAGCCTGCGGGCGATCGCTGCGCGCCTTGGCGTCGGGTTCGACCGCGTCAGGC
>JBGSUF010000198.1:0-2534 GCA_041736285.1 Hyphomonadaceae bacterium
CTGCGGCCTTTTCGGCCTCAAGCCCTCGCGCGGCCGCACCCGTCCCAACTTCTCCGGCGAGGCGCCGCCGCTTGAAATCTCCGTCGTCCTCGCCAACAGCATCAGTGTTCGCGACAGCGCCGCCATGCTCGCCGAGGTCGAGGCCGCAAATGGCCCCTACGCCGCGATCGGCTATGTCACCGGCCCTTCCAGCCGCCGCCTGAACATCGGCCTCGCCATCGACGCGCCGACCGGCGTGCCCGTCCACCCGGAGGTGCGCGCCGCCATCGAGGATGTCGCCCGGCTGTGCGAAAGCCTTGGCCACACCGTCAAGCCGGTCGCCCTGCCGCTCGATGGCCCTGCCTTCGCCGAGGCGTTCATGCTTTATTGGGCTGCGGGCGCTGCGCAGTTCGCCCAGCAGGCCTCCGATTTCTCCGGCAAGCCCATCGGCCCGGACATTGTCGAGCCTTGGACAATCGCCCTTGCCCGCCATTACGAGGCCAACAAGGGCGGTCTGGAACAGGCCATCGGTCATCTCAAATCGACGGAGCCGCAATACGAGGCGGCCTTCTCCACTCTCGGCATCGACGTCCTCCTGACCCCGACGCTGTCGGCGCCGCCCGTGCGCATCGGAGAGCAGGCGACAACCATGGATTTCGACACCCTGCGCGCCCGCGTCGAGGCCTATGCCGCCTACACCCCGGTCCAGAACGTCACTGGCGCTGCCGCGATGTCCGTGCCGCTGTCATGGACGGCTGGCGGCCTGCCTGTCGGCTCGCACTTTGCCGGCCGCAAGGGCGATGACGGCCTTCTTCTGGCGCTGGCCTACGAGCTTGAGGCCGCCCGGCCCTGGGCAGGACGCCTCCCGCCCGTCCACGGCTGAGAAGGTTGCGATGTCCCGAGCGGCTTCGCCTCAGTAGGCGAATTCCCGGAAGACATGCCGGACGTCGTGGCCCCATGCGCCTTGATAGCGCTCCAGCAGCACGTCGGATGGCGTGCGGCCGGTGCGGATGATCTCGACGAGATCGCCGAGAAAGCCGGTCTCGTCATCGCCCGAAGCGTTCAGCCTTGCGCGCCGCTGCAGGCCGCCACTGGCAATCGCCAGCACATCGCCCGAAAGCTCGCGCAGGCTGCGCCGTCCCGGCACCGGCGTGTTCAGTCCGAGCGCTGCCACGCCGCGCCGCACGCCTTCACGCTCGGTCCAGTCCCAGTCGCGCACCAGATCCCACGCCGCATCCAGCGCCGTCTCATCATAGAGCAGCCCCACCCACAGCGCCGGCAGGGCGCACAGCCGCGACCACGGTCCGCTGTCAGCCCCGCGCATTTCAAGATAGCGCTTCAGCCGCACCTCGGGGAAGATCGTCGAAAGATGATCCTCAAAGTCGGCCATGGTCGGCAATTCGCCCGGCAGGCCCGGCAGCGCACCGTTCATGAAATCGCGGAAGCTCTGCCCCGCCACGTCGAGATAGCGGCCCTGACGGCGCACGAAATACATCGGCACGTCGAGCGCATAATCGACATACTGCTCGAAGCCGAACCCTTCCTCGAAGGCGAAGGGCAGCATGCCCGTCCGGTCCGGATCGAGATCGGCCCAGATCGCCGAGCGATAGCTCTGGAAGCCGTTGGGCCGCCCCTCGGAAAATGGCGAGTTGGCAAACAGCGCCGTCGCGACCGGCTGCAGCGCCAGTGACACGCGCAGCTTCAGCGCCATGTCCGCCTCGTCGGCAAAGTCGAGATTGGTCTGCACCGTGCAGGTGCGCTTCATCATTTCCCGGCCCAGCCGCCCGACCTTGGGCATGTAGTTCAGCATGATGCCATAGCGCCCCTTCGGCATCACCGGCGTCTCCTCCAGCGACCAGAGCGGGGAGAAGCCCAGCCCGAGAAAACCGATGCCCAGCGGGTCGGCAATCTCGCGCACCTGATTGAGGTGGGTGCCAACCTCCCGGCAGGTCTCGTGAATTGTCTCCAGCGGCGCGCCCGAAAGCTCGAACTGCCCGCCCGGCTCCAGGCTGACCGAGGAGCCATCCTTCGACAGGCCGATGATATTGCCGCCCTCGATGATCGGATCCCAGCCGAACCGGCGCTGCAGCCCCTCAAGCATGGCGCGGACGGAGGCCGCCCCCTCATAGGGGAGCGGGAGCAGGCCGTCCTTCAGAAAGCCGAACTTCTCGTGCTCGGTCCCGATACGCCAGTCTTCCTTCGGCTTGCCGCCGGACGCGAACCAGTCGACCAGCTCAGCCTTGCCGGAAATGCGGGGCGCTGACAGGTCAATGTCGGCGGTGGGTGTGGTCATGGCTGGTCTCTCCCCCGCCGTTATCGCTGGGTGGCATTTAAGGCGCGGAGAGCCAGTCGCCAAGGCAGGCCTGATAAAGAGTGAGTGATGCCAGAGCAGCCGTTTCCGCCCGCAGGATTCGCGGGCCGAGACTGACCGGGACCACAAAGGCCAACGCGCGCAACCTGTCTCGCTCGTCCGGACTAAACCCTCCCTCCGGGCCGATCAGCATGCCCGCCGCTGCGCCGGGTTCGCTGTCCTTCAGCGCCGTGCGCAGCGCGAC
>JBGSUF010000208.1:0-4240 GCA_041736285.1 Hyphomonadaceae bacterium
GGCCGCGACGCGGGCGGCCGTTTCCCGCGCGGAAGATCGCCCGCCGCCGCGATAGTCGCGCACGCCATATTTGACGTCATAGGCGTAGTCGGCATGGCCGGGACGGTAGCTGCGGGCAATGGCCGAATAGTCCTTGGAACGCTGGTCGGTGTTTTCGATCATCAGGGAGATCGGCGTACCGGTTGTGACGGGGCCGCCGGTGGTCTCGTCCTCGAACACGCCGGACAGGATCTTCACCAGGTCAGCCTCCTGGCGCTGTGTCACGAAGCGGGAGGTTCCGGGGCGGCGTCGGTCGAGGAAATGCTGGATATGGTCGGCGCTGAGGGCGAGACCGGGCGGGCAGCCGTCGATTACGCAACCGAGCGCAGGTCCATGGCTCTCGCCCCATGTCGTGACACGAAACAGGTGGCCGAAAGTGTTGTGTGACATGCGATGTGTCCCGGTGACGCGCAGGCGGGCTTGGCCTTTTGCTGCAAAGCACGACATAAGGGTGACACTGGGGTTGGCGGTCAAGCCACACAAAGAACGAAGAGGCAGCGGCCATGCTGAAAGACGACAACGCGCTGATCCCGCCGACACCGAGCGCGCAAGCCTATCAGGACGAAGTGCTCGAGCGTCCGCCCGTGCCGGACGTCGCTGAACCTTATGGCCTGTTTGCGCAATGGCTGCAGGATGCAAAGGCGCGGGAGCCGAATGATGCCAACGCCATGGCGCTGGCGACCGTCGATGCGGACGGCGTGCCGGATGTGCGCATCGTCCTCCTGAAGGATGTCAGCGCGGGCGGTTTCACCTTCTACACCAACACGATGAGCGCAAAGGGGATGGCGCTGGCCGGGCAGCCCGTTGCGGCGCTGAGTTTCCACTGGAAGAGCCTGCGCCGACAGGTGCGCATTCGCGGTCAGGTCGAGCCTGTCCTGCCGCAGGAAGCGGACGCCTATTTCGCGACACGCGCGCGCGACAGCCAGATCGGCGCATGGGCCTCGGCGCAGTCGGAGGTGATGCCCGACCGGGCAACGCTGGAAGCGCGAATGACGCTGATCGAGGCGCTGCATGACGGCGAGGATGTGCCACGGCCCGCGCACTGGAGCGGCTACCGCGTCGTGCCGCAGTCGGTCGAGTTCTGGCAGGATCGCCCGTTCCGCCTGCATGACCGGCTGAAGCTGCACCGCCTGCCGGGTGGGGACTGGTCTCGCGAACGGCTTTATCCTTAAAGCAACGGTAAAGAAGATCATGCGAGTTTGCAGGTCGGAATAGAGAGGGGAAGAACTCAGGCGTGTTATGCCTCTGCCCAAATAAGGAATCCCGGTGACGGGAGGGGCGAATGGGAAGAGACATGAAAAACGGTGCAAAAGATGTACGCGGCAATGTCATGATGATTGCTGCGCTTTGCTTACTGCCGATCTGCGTTCTGGTCGGACTGTCCGTTGACAGCTCCCGGATGACCGCCGCGAAGGTTGACCTTCAGGCCGCCACGGATGCGGCGCTTCTCAACGCGGCGGTGACCTATTTCTATAACACCAGCATCCCGGTTACCGAGCGCCAGACCCTGTCGCGCAACGCCGGAGCCGCCAATTTCGACGAAAGCATCGGCAAAACCGCGCGTTCCCTGAACGTGCCGACGATCAATCTCGAATTCCTTGACGACGGGGGCATTCGCGCAACCGGACGCGGTGGCATCGACCTCGTGTTTGGCGGCTTCATCGGCGAATCCTCCAAGACGTTGACGGCGACGGCGGAGGTTTCCGGCGGGCAGGGCGGGCGCAAGCTGGAGATCGCGCTGGTGCTCGACAACTCCTCCTCGATGTTCACCGACGACCGCATGCAGAAGATGCGCGGCGCGGCGCGCGTTTTCGCCAACCGCATGTTCGACACGATGGGCGAGGACGATGTGCGCATCTCGGTGGTGCCGTGGTCAGCCACGGTCAACATCCGCACGGAGGCGATCCTGGCGCCGGATAACGCGCAATACCTGACGCTCATGCCAACGGAGGCCGCCGGATCGCGGCGCAATCCGAAGGCGACGTCCGGTTCGCCATGGAGCCACACGCTCAACCCCTTTACCGGCAGCGCCATCACAACGCGGGCGCAGGCCGATGCCGTGTTCGCTCCGACCGAGTGGCGCGGCTGCATCCGGGCGGCGGCCGGAGAGCGCAGCGTCAATGCCAGCGGCAATGTCACCACAGCCCTGACAGATGAATTTCCGTCCGCCGACTGGCCGCTCGGCCTGGTGCCGCCATCGCTGGAGCAGGGCTATTACTACACAGTTGTCAGTTGCGGACCCAGCGGCGGCGGCGGCGGTGGCACCCCGCCCCCATCCGGCACGCAGGCGTCGGTCTCGCCCGATTTCGCCATTCCGACAGGCCGCGATGACGGCGTGCAAACCGAACAGGCGCGTCAGGGGATGTGCTATCAACACAACCCCCTCAATGACCGGCTGCGGACGATGCAATGGTTCGACTACGGACGACGCAATGCCTATTTCCCGAAGTCGGTCATGACGTATGAATATGACACGGCGACGGACAGTCAGGTGGCCACGGCTGTGACGGCATGCCTCGGCGATCCGAATGAGTTCAAATACTGGGCATCTGGCGGTGTGGACTGCCCCTTTCCGCCGACCCTGAACGAACTCACCACCTGGTCACCCCCGCTGCCCGGATTTCTGCCTTGGGACGAGCACAAGCCGATTGCAGGCCCGAACCTGAACTGCCCGACGGCCATCCTGCCGCTCAGCGGCAACCGGCGTCAGGTGATCGAGAAACTCGACCATATGTATCCCGTGCCGGGTGGCACCCAGACGGATGTCGGCCTGATGTGGGGGCTTCGCACCCTGTCGGACCGGGCCGAGTGGGCCACCTTCTTCAACCAGCCGACCGGAGCGACGATTGCGCCTTTCAACTCTTCCGACACGTTGAAGGTCGTCATCCTCCTGACCGATGGGGTGAACGAGGCTCCGATCGACTTCGAGGGCTATTATGGCTGCACGCAAGAGTATCGCGAACAGCCTTATGATGTCGGCGACCCGGAAGATTTCGATGATGCGGTGGGATGCTGGCGGAGCCCGGATGTCGCAACACTCGACAAGGCCTCGCTCGATGCGCTGACGCTGGATGCCTGCACGCAGATGAAGGACGTATACGGTCTGCGCCTGTTCACCATCGCGGTCGATATCAACGACGCGTCCGCCGTGGACCTGCTGCGGGCGTGCGCGACGACCAGCGATGACTTCTACAACATCACCGAGGACGATATCGGGATGGCCTTCTCTGAAATCCTGACGCAGGTGATCCATATCCGCAAATAGCGGCGGCAGGCGCGGGGTTTGGGCTTGACCCCGCCCGCCGCAGAGGATACCACCCGCGCTTCTCTTTTTCACGCTCAACACGTCCCTCGGATATTGCCCAATGTCGACGAAACGCACTTATCAGCCCAGCCGCCTGCGCCGCTCGCGCAAGCATGGCTTCCGCGCGCGCATGGCCACGAAGAATGGCCAGAAGGTGCTCGCCCGTCGCCGCGCCAAGGGCCGCAAGCTTCTCAGCGTCAAGGTCCGCAAGATCGGGATCTGACCCTTCCTGCGGTTCCCGCGGGGAGCGCAGGGGTCGGGCCTCCGCAGCGGGCAGGAGCCGATGACATGATGACTGCGGTCGATCGCCTGACGCGACGGCCGCAGTTTTTTTTTGTGGCGGCTGGCCATGTCGCGCGTCGGCATCTGGTGGTGGTTCAGGCGCGCCAGCGGCCGGATGGCGGGACGGCGGCGGGCGCTGGCTTCACGGCAACGAAAAAGGTCGGCAATGCCGTGATCCGCAACCGCTGCAAGCGGCGTCTTCGCGAGGCGGCGCGGGCTTTGCTGCCGGAGCTTGGACAGGCCGGGACCGACTATGTGTTCATTGCGCGGACGGGCACGGCAGATGCAGCCTGGCCACGCTTGCTTGACGATGTTCGCAGCGCGTTGTTAAGCCTGCGGGCCGACATCGAATCCGGGCGACCCCCGAAACCTCATCCACAGGCCCGGCGGGGAGGGAAAGCTGGAAAGCCCCCAGCCCCCGCCGCTCGCCCCAGCCAGCCAGACAAGGCACGACATGGACCAGAGTGATCAGCGCAACTTCCTCATCGCGATCGTGCTGACGGTGATCTTCCTGCTCGGATACCAGGCGCTTGTGCTGGATCCGGCGGCCCGACAGCAGCGCGAGGCGTTGGCCGCACGCGAGCAGGTGCAGGCCGAGGCGCAGGCCGCGCAGGG
>JBGSUF010000219.1:0-10640 GCA_041736285.1 Hyphomonadaceae bacterium
CGCCATCGCCGTCGCCGCGCGTGCCGATCTGCGCGCTCTCCCATCCGCCGACATAGCTCAGCGTGTAGTCGCCCCGCCGCCAGTCGACGCGCAGTGTCAGGCCGCTCTGGTCGAGGGTCTGCTGCGAGATCGCGTCCTGAAAGATGGAGGTGCGGTCGAAGTTGGCGTTGAGGGCATTGCTGCCGGGGCTGAAGATGTTGGCGCGAAACAGCGTCTGTTCACCATCGAGGCGGCGGGCGTGGAGGTTCAGCAGTATGTCGAGGTCGGGCATGGGCTGGGCGAGGAATTGCACGCGCAGGGCCGTCTCCTCGTAGCCGCCGAACGCGTTGTCCTCCCCGGAGGCGGCATTGTCGATGTAGTCGGCTCGTGACTGGGCGAGGCCGGAGACGCGCAAGGCGGCGGTGTCTCCGAGGGGGAAGTTGAGCGCCCCCGTGGCATTGACCGTGTCATAGCTGCCATAGGCCGCGCGCAGGTCCGCGGACGTCTGGCCGAGGACCGGCCGCGCGCTGTTGACGCGGATGGTGCCGCCGGTTGTGTTGCGCCCGAACAATGTGCCCTGCGGCCCGCGCAGGACTTCCACCTGAGCGATGTCGAACAGCGGGAAGCCCTTCAGCACCGGGCTCTCATAGGGCACATCGTCATAGACGACGGAAATGGGCTGGGAGGAGTTGAGGTCGAAGTCGGGATTGCCGAGACCGCGAATGTAGAAGCGCGGGAAAGTCCGGCCAAAGCTCGACTCGGCGATCAGCGACGGTGTGCGCGCGGAAAGATAGGTGATGTCATCGCCCGCCGCCGCCATGGTGGCAAGCGTGTCCGGCGCAATGACGCTGAGGCCGATCGGCACGGCGCTGGCCTCCTCCGCCACGCGGCGCGCCGTGACGATGACCGGGGCGAGTGTGGTGATCGCGCCGGTCGCGGTTGTTTCGCCATCGGATGCCTCCTGGCCGCAGGCTATGCCAAGCGGAAGGCTGGCCAGAATGATCAACACGGTGAGAGAGCGCATGGGGCAAATCCGACAGGCTGCGGCGAACGTTGGTGTTTCGCAATTGTGCTCCACAAAGAGAAAACCCCGCCGGGCGTCAACTCCCGGCGGGGCAACTTCATGTGGTGTTGAGCAAAACTCAGGCGATTATGCGCGCCTCAGTAATCCCAGCGCAGTTCGACGCCCACGGTGCGCGGCGCATTGGTGAAGATCGACAGGTTGTTGAAGTCGATCGCGCCGACAACGCCGATTTCATCGGTGATGTTGCGGCCGAAAATGGCAAGCTGCCACGGGCCGGTGGCGTAGCCCGCGCGCAGGCCGCCTTCCCAATAGGCATCGGCGGTAAACTCGACCGAGTCGTAGAGGAAGAAGTTGGTCTCGCCCTTGAAGGCCCAGTCCGTCGTGGCGAAGAGTTCGCCGTCTCCGGCCGGGACACGGTAATCGAGAACGACGTTTCCGAGCCATTCCGGCGCGTTCGGGAAACCATTGCCATTGATCCGCGCGCCGCCAGTGGCCGGGTCGATCGGGTCGAGCACGGTGCACGGGGCACCGCAGGGGGCAACGGTGAGACCGGCATCCTTGATCTCGGTGGCATTGTAGGACAGGGCGGCGGTGAGCGTCAGCGCCTCGGTCAGGACAGCGTCAAACTCGGCCTCGAAGCCATAGGCCTCGCCCTTGTCGGCGTTGAGGAGCTGGTTGAAATTGCCGGCGCCGCCAATGGCGGTCAGCTGCTGGTCCTCGATCTCATAGTAGAAGAGGCCGATGTTCGACCGCAGCCGATTGTTCAGGAGCGTCGATTTCACCCCGACCTCGTAGGAGGTCAGAACCTCGCTGTCAGCGGTGGTGATGACGTCGCCGAACAGGAGACGGCCCTGGATGGACGGCGCACGGAAGCCGCGGGCGACGCGGGCATAGCCGTTAATGTCTGGCGTGACCGCGTAGGTTGCGCTGACGTCCCAGCTGACATCCTCATCGCCGACCGTGACAAATTGCGGTGCGAGCGGCCCGGCGCCGATCGGGGAAAGCTGACGCGCGGCAACAAAGCTCTTCTCATCGTCGGAATAGCGCAGGCCGCCGCCGACCGTCAGACGGTCCGTCAGCTCATAGCTGATCGAGCCGAACACCGAATAAGCCTTGGTCTTCTGAGACTGGGTGGCAAGGCCGTTGACGCTGCCGCCGCCGAGCGTGTCGAAGTTGACGGCGTTGATGTCCAGCGATTCGTCGAAAGCGTAGAGGCCAACGGTCCAGTTGAACCGACCCCGGACCGTGTTGGCGAAGCGGATTTCCTGGGTGACCTGACGCAGATCGTCAATGCCGTCTGCCGTTTCAGCCGGGAAGGGGATGAAGCCCGGCACCGAGCCGGTGGGCAGGAAGGCCGCGCCGGCACCGCCATCGACATCGCCGCGCGAATAGGCGTTGACCTGTTCAATGCCAAAGATCGAGGTGACGGTGAAGCCGTACGGGCTGTCCCAGTCGAGGCGTGAGGTCAGGCCGAGCGTGTCGAGTGTCAGCACGCTGAAAGGCTGTCCGTCCTGGAAGATCACGTCACGCTCATAGCCGGGAACCGGATCGTTCGAGCCGGTGGCAAGGCCGTTGGCGCGGAAAATCTGCTGGCCGCCGACAAGGTCCCGGGCATGGACGTTGAGCAGCCATGAAAGGTCGCTCGATGGGGTGAACAGAGCCTGCACGCGCAGGGCGAGGTCGTCATAGCCGCCGGCCGCGTCGCTCTCGCCGGTGAAGCCGTTGCGGACATAATCGTCGCGCTCGATGTAAAGCATCGACGTGCGCAGCGAGATCAGGTCGTTCACCGGGCCGCCGACCGCGCCCTCGAACTGGACCTGGCCCGGCAGCAGCAGCGATGTGCGGGCGTAGGCGTCAAAGGCGTCACCCGGCTTGACGCTGTCGAACTTGACGATGCCGGCCGGTGTGTTGCGGCCAAACAGCGTGCCCTGCGGGCCGCGAAGGACTTCAACGCGCTCGGTGTCGAAGACCGGAAAGCCCTTCAGCAGGGGGTTTTCATAGACGATGTCGTCATAAACGAGGGACACCGGCTGGGACGCGTTGAGGTCGAAATCGGTGTTGCCAAGGCCGCGAATGTAGAAGCGCGGGAAGATGCGGCCGAAGCTCGATTCCACCACGACGCTGGGCACGCGGGCCGACAGATATTGCAGATCGTCGCCGCCTGCACTGATCAGGGCCAGACCGTCCGGGTCGATCGCGGTCACCGAGACGGCGATGTCCTGAAGGTTTTCTTCGCGCTTGGTTGCCGTGACGGTGACGGCTTCGAGGGTGCGCGTCGCTTCGGTTTCGGCGGTCTGGGCGGCCGCCGGATGGGCGAGGGCGAGCGCGCCGGAAAGGCTGGTCAGGCCGAGAAGTGTCAGGCGATAGGCCGCCGTGCGGCCGCTGTCTGGGGTCTGGCGCATGTCATGTCTCTTTCAGCGTGGGGAAGCTTGCGGGGCGGTTTGAGGAGGTCAGGGCGGCGGCCTCAAAAGGAGGCAAAGGAAGGGAATTAAGAATCAGCCATCTCTGATTTGCGTAAAATTTGTCTGAAAGCGGAACAATTGCGAGATGCCGGAGCGCACGATTTCGTGATCGCCGGCGAAACCGGGCGGCGCTGGCGTGAAAGCGTGCAGAAGGGTTCCAAAAAGCAAAGGACGCGTGCATTGCACGCGCCCTTCGGCTCCACTTGGGGACGTCGCCCGGGTCTATCGCCCCGGGCTTATGGTCCAGAGCTTACATCCAGGGGTTGAAGCGGCCGCCCGGGGTCTTGGGCTTTTCCGGTTCCCCGTTCTCGTCCTCGTCCGTCTCATTGGACGCATCGCCCTTCAGCGCATCGCCGGCCTTTTCGACAAGCCCGGACGCTGCACCGACAAGGCCCGCACCGAAGCGGGAGAAGGCGCCGCCCTGCGACCCGTCTTCGGAGGTCTCGGCGGTGTCGGCAGGCTCCGGCGCGGGGGTGACGCCCGGCTCGAAGCTGGCCCCGACAGGTTGCGCCGCATCGCTCGTGCCGTCGAAAGCTTCCGGCTGGGTGAGTGTAGCAGAGCCGACATCGGTGGCTTCCGCCTCGAAGCTTGCCTCAACAGGGGCCTCGACGGGGGCCTCAAATGGGGCGTCGTCGGTGAAGGATGCCTGTTCAGGGGTGTGGTCCGGCGTGTATTCGGGGCTGGGTGTGCCGAAGTCGGTGAACCCGCCCGCAGTGTCTTCGAAGCTCGTCTGAACGCTCTCCACCGTGTCGGTCACGGCGGCGGTTGCGTCGGTGGCGAACTCCGAGGCGGCCGTGCTGACGGCGTCAATTCCCGAACCGGCAAAGCCGGACACGTCACCAAACAGGCCCCCAGCGGTGTCTGCTACGGTTTCTGGCACGGTGTCTGTTACGGTCTCGGTGACGGTTTCGGCTGTTGCGGCCAGCGCTGCGCCGCCATCCCAGGCTTCGTTGACGGTGTCGGACAGGGTCGAAGCTGTCTCACCGACCATTGCGCCGACGGCGCTGAAGCCGAAGCCGGAGGCCGGAGCGTCCGGCTCGGCCGACGTTGCGACCATGGTCTGATCGTCGGTTTCAGCGTCCGGCGATGTCGAAACAGCCTCTGTGACCGCAGCGGCAGCGGCCTCGAACGGGCTTTCCGGCGCGGCGGCCGTTTCGGCGTCGGTCACATTGTCGAATGTCTCCTGCGACCAGTCGGACACGCCGGCCAGCACCTCACCGGTCGTGTCGACCGCGCTGGCTTCGGAGGCTTCCGTGGCTTCCGTCGCGAGTGCTTCAATGGTGGGGTCGAGCGTGGGGGAGAAGGTCATGCTGCCGGTCGCCCACTGGGCTGTCGGCGGGGCCTGCACTTCGGCCTCGGCCTCGGCTACCGGCTCGGCTACAGGCGTCGTTTCGGCGTTGCCCCACATCAGGCCCGGTTCGGATGGTACCGCGGCTTCAGTCTCCGCGCCGCTTTCCTCGGTGCCGACTTCCTCAGCAGCGGTTTCCTCGGCGACGGCTTCGACCTCTTCCACGATTTCGGAGGTGACGGTGTCGGCGATGGCCGGTTCAGCCTCGGGCGCATCGCCAGCGGCGGCGGCGTTGCCCCACATGAAGGGCGAGGCCGGTTGTGGCGCTTCTTCGACGGACACGTCGGTCAGTTCGGATTGGACAACCGCCTCGATCTCGGCGGTGACGGTGTCGGCGATGTCGGCCCCGGCCTCCAGTTCAGGCACGGCCTCCAGTTCGGGGACGGCCTCCAGTTCAGGCACGGCCTCCAGCTCAGGGACGGCCTCCACTTCAGGCTCGGCATGGGCTTGCGCCGTGTCGGCGGCCCAATTGTCGAAAGTTGCTTCCGGGGCTGTCGCCTCGGGCTGCTCGTCCGGTTCGGAAGCGGGGGCTTGCGCCTCGGCGGTCTGCTCGGTGGCGGCGTAGAAGCCTGCACCCACGGCAGCCGCACCGATGCCGACGGCCACGGCGGTCAGGTCGCTCGCGTCTTCCTGCGCAGGAGTTTCAGGCTCTGAAGCGGCTTCAGACACCGGCGCCACAGACGCGGGCTCGTTGGTCTCGTGCTCGATTGACTCAGCCTCGTTGGATTCGGGCGCGGTTTCAGTTGCGGCGGCGGCGTCATGCTGGCCGTTGACCTCGTCGGCCATGGTCCGGACGGCCTCGGTGATGGCGTCGGCTTCCGGATCGCCGGACGGGGCGTCCTGCGTTTCGATGTCGACTTCGGCGGCGACGTCGATTTCCTCGATCTTGGCCTCGCCCTCAGCCTCCGCTTCCATGTCGGCGCGGATGCGGTCAGCCTCTTCGGCATTCACATAGACGTCGGCCACGCCGTCGCCGTCGAGGTCCAGCCCCTGCAGGATGGTGGAAATGGCGGATTCAGTGCCGCGCGCAATGCGGTCGGCCTGAACGAACAGCCGGGACACATAAATCGCGTAGTCGCCGGCCTCGTCGTGCGGGGTGGCGCGCAGAAGGCCCTCGTCAGCCTCCTCGACCAGCTTGCCGGCGGGGGTCAGGATGAAGAGATGGGCCGGGCCGGAACGCACCTCGACGGTGTATCCCTTGGTCTCGAAACGGCGGGCATTGTCCTCGCCTTCCGTCCAGTTCTTGATCTTTCCCGAACCGGTCATTTCGCCGATGCGGTCGATGAGGAGTTTCGTGGACGGATGCAGCATCTTCAATCCTGACTTGTTCTCAAGTTGATCCTTGTCTTCTCCTTAACCTGATACGCGAGTCGTTTCAAAGGCAGATCGCCTAAATTAACTGATTTTATGCAGTTGCAGGAACAGATCGTTCCTTAACGATTTGCCCCCATTTCCCGGGCGGGAAGCGCGCGCCGCGCGCAACTGCAGCCAGGGCTACTGCCCGGCGGTCCGGCGCACGTCCGCAATGCCGCGAACGGTGTCCTTCACCGGCTCATTTCCCGCGACCGAAAGATCGGTCCGGAAGGCATGAATGCGCAGGTCGGGGCCGACGAGGAGGTAGGTCGGCGTCCAATCGATTCGCAAAGCGCCGCGGACAGAAGCGTCGGTGTCGACCAGAGTTGGATAGCTGTAGCCTGCCGCGTCGAAATAGGCCGAAACCGAACCGTACTTGCCATAGGCCTCATCGGCGCGTTCGGCGCTGGGGGGCGTGTGGATCGACAGGAAATCGACGTCCGGATCCTGCGCAAGCGCGGTCGCCAAGGCGGCGACATAGGGCGCATCGGCCATGCAGTCTCCGCACCAGATGCCCCAGACGTCCACCACCGTCCAACGGCCACCAAGATCGGCGGTTGAGAAAGGCGTTCCGTCAACGAGCGTGCCGGAAATGGCCGGAAAGGTCTCACCAAGCAGGCTGTAGCCGAGCGGGCGTCCATCCGCATCACGGGCGATGCCGCCATCGGCCGAAATCGCCGCGGCAGGGATGTCGGCCGCCATCAGCCATTCCGCGCGCGCGGTGGGCTCAGGGGTGACGGGCTGATCAGCGGAAATCACAGGAGAAACGTTCTCGGAACTCGGCGTTCCGACAGTTTCCGGCGCTTCTGACGGGCTGCAAGCGGCCATGAGGGCGCAGGCGGCGAGCATGGATGTGGTGTGCAGGGCGGTCAGCATGGTTTTCCCTTTCGATCAGGTTTCGCCCTGATCAAGTGAGAAAACGCCGGACTTGTGAAGCCCCCCGGAGCGGTTTTCGCCTCTCCGGGGGAATAAAGTGAGTTGAGATCAGCTATAGATCTCGAACAGGCCGGCCGCGCCCATGCCGCCGCCGATGCACATTGTGACGACGCCCCACTTGGCCTTCCGGCGGCGTCCCTCCATCAGGAGCGCGCCGGTGCAGCGTGCGCCGGTCATGCCGAACGGGTGGCCGATCGAGATCGATCCACCCATGACATTGTACTTCTCATTGTCGATGCCGAGCCGGTCGCGGCTGTAGAGACACTGGCTGGCGAACGCCTCGTTCAGCTCCCAGAGGTCGATGTCGTCCACCGTCAGCCCGTGACGCTTGAGGAGGCGGGGCACGGCGAAGACCGGGCCGATGCCCATTTCGTCCGGCTCACATCCGGCGACGTTGAAGCCGACAAAGCGGCCAAGCGGCTCCAGCCCGCGACGCTCGGCCTCCTTTGCTTCCATCATGACGAGCGCGGCGGCGCCGTCAGACAGCTGCGAGGCGTTGCCGGCGGTGACGTATTTGCCCTGCGCGACCTGCTGGCCACCGGAGAAGACGGGCGCCAGGGACTGCAAGTCCTCGATCGTGGTCTGCGGACGGTTGCACTCGTCGCGGTCAACCAGCGCATCGACGAGGCTTTCCGCTTTGGTGGCCTTGTCGACAACCTTCATCTTGACAGTGATCGGCTCGATCTCGGCGGCGGCGCGCCCGTCAGCCTGGGCGGCGGCATAGCGCTGTTGCGACTGGAGAGCGTATTCGTCCTGGGCCTCGCGCGAGACGCCGTAGCGTTCGGCGACGATTTCGGCGGTCTCGATCATCGTCATCCAGATCGCCGGGTGCTCGGCCATCAGCTTTTCTTCGGTGAAGTGGTGCATGTTCATGTGGCCGGACCGCGAGACCAGCGAAATCGACTCGACGCCGCCGCCAATGGCGACGCTGGCCCCTTCATTGATGATGGTCTGGGCCGCCGATGCGATGGCGTTGAGGCCGGACGAGCAGAAACGGTTCATCGTCATGCCGGAAGTGGTGACCGGGCAGCCCGCCCACAGCGCGGCATTGCGTGCAACGTTGTGACCGGTCGCGCCCTCGGGCTGCGCGGTGCCGAGGATCACGTCCTCCACCTCGCCCGCCTCAATGCCGGCGCGGGCAATGGCCGAGCGGATCGCATGGCCGGCCATGGTCGCGCCATGGGTGATGTTGAAGGAGCCTCGCACGGACTTGGCGAGGCCGGTACGGGCAGTTGAGAGAATGACGGCTTCACGCATGTTGGGGTTCCTCCGGTACACTTGTTCGACTTTCGCCGAACAGTAATCAGGCTTTTTGTTGAAAGCTAGCCCGGCGCCGCGTGTTTCCGGTCTGTCGCGCGCAGGTGTGATCGCGCGTTCCCGAATCGCTGGCGTTGGCGTAACCTCCCTGATCACCGCCAGAGGGGCGAAGGACGCAAGGGGCTAAAAGATGAGCATCTACAAATTCAGCGTGAATGCCGGCAAGAAGGTCATCGAGGATCGTGACCGTGCCGCCGAAAAGGCGATCACCCAGGAGGTCACCGACCTTGGCTTCTTCAAGAAGCTGGGCAAGGATTTTGGCGTCCGTGTCGAGGGCGACAAGGTCCGGATCGAAGGCAAGGTGCCCGATCAGGAGACGCGGGAGAAGATCATTCTGGCGGCCGGCAATATCGAGGGCGTGGCCGAGGTCGAGGACGCGATGCTGACAAAGGCCGAGTCCACGGCGGCGGCCTTCCACACGGTGAAGAAGGGCGACACGCTGTCGAAGATCGCCAAGAAATTTTATGGCGACGCGATGCGCTATCCGGAAATCTTCGAGGCCAACAAGCCGATGCTGGACCATCCCGACAAGATCTATCCCGGCCAGATGCTGCGCATTCCGGGCGCTGCCGAGCAGACGTGAGGCACAACGCAGCGGCGGGCCTGACGCCCTCGCTCCGACAGGAAACCGTTCGCATGTCGCGTATGGATGCGCTACCCATCTGGAACAGGCGATGTAGCGCGGGTGCGAACGACTGATGGAATCCGGCGAGGGGGCGCAGGCTCCGCAACTCACAGTGCTTATTCCCTTCTTCAATGAGGAAGGGAATGTGCTGCCCGTGATCGACGAGGTCCATGCGGCCCTCGGCGCGATCCGGTTCGAGGTGATCGCCGTGAATGACGCTTCGGTGGACGCGACGGCGGCGGAACTGGCGCAGGCGGCTGAACGCTATCCGGGGACGGTCAGAGTGTTCACCCACGTCCGGCGCTGCGGAAAGTCGGCAGCGCTGATGACCGGCCTGCGCGCCGCGCGGGGGGAATGGACGCAGCTTCTCGACGGTGACGGGCAGAATGACCCCCATGACACCGCACGGCTCTGGCCGATGGTGACCGGACCGGGCGCCAATCCGAAGCTGGGCATCGTCGCCGGGCGCCGCAACAGCCGCAATGATGGTGGCTTCAAATGGCTACAGTCGCGGATTGCCAATGGTGTGCGCCGGTTCGCGCTGCGTGACACGGTCAAGGACACGGGCTGCGGGTTCAAGCTGATCCGCACAATGGCCTTCCGCGAGCTTCCTTTCTTTGCCGCCATGCACCGCTTCCTCCCGGCGCTGGTTGCGCGGGCGGGGTGGGACGTGACGGAGGAGCGGGTGAATGACCGGCCGAGGCTGGCCGGGACGTCGAAATACGGCTTTCTGGGGCGGTTGGGGGCGGGGATTGTCGACCTTCTGGGCATGATGTGGCTGGTGCGCCGGGGCGGGCAGGGCGTGGCACGCGAATGGGATGATCCGCGCGCCTGAGACCCGGTCCACCCGGTCAGTCGAGCCAGTCGGCCGCCGCTTCGCCAAGCTCGATACGGCCAGCCCCGATGTCGACGACGGGGACAACCTCCCGCGTGAAGGGCAGATAGGCGCTCTGGCCCGAGCCATCCTCGAAGGCGATGTCGATCAGGTCGCCGCTGCCGAAATCCTCAACAGCGCGGACACGGCCGATCATCGCGCCATCCCGGTAAACGGGCAGGCCGATCAGGTCGGCATGGTAGAACTCGTCGGCATCCCCCGGCGGCGGCAGGGCCTCACGCGGGACAAAGAGGGGCGTGCCCTTCAGCGCGTCCCATTCCTCCTTCTGGCGGGGATGAACGGGCACGACAACGAAATGATCCTTCATCGGCCGCACCTGCCGCACGGTCAGCGCGGGCTTGCCGTCGGCGCCGAGCAGCGGGCCATAGGTGAAGCAGGCTTGCGGATCGCCGGTGAAGCTCTTGACGCGCACGTCTCCGCGCACGCCGTGAGCGCCGGCCAGAACCGCGACCTGAATCAGGGACTGGCCGGCGCGCTTTGTCATTTGCGGCAGAGAACGTCCGTCAGATAGCCGCCCGAGTTCTCGGCATGGATGGCAACGCCAAGGCCCTGATCGTTGCAGAACTGCGTGGCCGCGCCGCGCCGCGCGTCAATCTGACGGCCGCGAAAGAGCGGCTCGGGGAAAAACACGGTGGCCGGGCCCTCCGTTGCCGTCTGGCGGCCTCGTCCGCCTCCGCCATCATAGCCGCCGCGTCCGCCGC
>JBGSUF010000253.1:0-4269 GCA_041736285.1 Hyphomonadaceae bacterium
GCCGGTGTGCAGCCAGCCGTTGCGGAGGTCGGCCGCCGTGGCTTCGGGGTCGCTGAAGTACCCGGCGAACACGCCCGGCCCGTGCACCGTCACTTCGCCCACCTGGCCCTCGGGTAGTGCCGTGCCGTCCGGGGCGGCGATGCGAACCCTGGTGTCCCGAATGGGCACTCCGGTGGACACAACCTCCGCCAGGGAGAGGCCGGCGTCGGCCTGGATCGGGGCCGGGAGGGTGCGGACCCCCTCACCACGCTGGTCGAAAGTGACCGCCAGGGTTGCCTCGGCGAGACCGTAGCAGGGTCGGATGGCGTTGGAAGAGAGCCCGAGGGGCCCGAAGGTGTGGAGGAACGCGTCGGTGGTTTCGCGCCGCACCATCTCCGCCCCGGTGAGCGCCACCTGCCAGCCGGACAGGTCTACCCCCTCGAGCTCGCTCGGGGCGACGCGCTCGACGCACAGCTGGTAGCCGAAATTTGGGGCGGGGGCAAAGGTCGTACCGTGGCTCGCGAGCTGCTCCAGCCACAGGCGGGGGCGGGCGAGGAAGGTGGTGGGGCGGAGAAGCCAGGTGTCGAGGCCGGTGATGAGGGGCAGCATGAGGCAGCCGATGAGACCCATGTCGTGGTAGACGGGCAGCCAGGAGACCATGGCGTCCGCCCAGTGGTGAACCGGAGCGCCACGGGGGGCTCCGATCGCCTCGCTGGAGGCGACGGCGTTGTGGATCGCCGCGCCGTGCGGGATCATCACCGCCCGGGGCAGGCCAGTGGAGCCGCTGGTGAGCTGGAGAAAGGCCACCTCGTCCGGGTTGGGCGCGGAAACGTCGAAGGATCCGGGCGCCTCGACCTCGGCCAACTCCTCCGGGGTGAGCGCGTCGCCTGGTTCCGCGCCTGTCTCCCGGCCCGTCTCCCCGCCCATCCGCGCGGCAAGGACGCCCGCCGTTTCCTCTTGGCTCAATGCATCGAGCCGCAGCCGGCGACAGCGCGAACGTATCGTCGGCAGCACAGGACGCATTCCGTGCGAGACAAGAAAGATCACAGCCCCCGGCGATGGCTCCTCCAGCGTCTTGAGGATGGCGTTCGCGCCAAACCGGTTGAGCTCATCGAGGCTGTCAATAATGACGACACGCGCGCCGCCGAGCGCCGGACGCAGGGCGAAGAATCGATTGATTCCCCGCATGGCGGTCACGGGAATGTCTTGCGGCAGCTTGCCGTTCTCGTCCGGCTGTCGACGCACCCAGCGCAGGTCAGGATGGCCCTCGGCCAGCGTTCGCGCGGTGATCGTATCGCTCGGGTCATCCGGGTCGCCGCCCAGCAGATGCACGGCCATGCGCAGCACGAACAGCGCCTTGCCGATGCCGGACGGCCCTTCGACGAGCCACCCATGATGCAGTTTCCCGCGGTCACGATCCGCCAGAAAGCTGCGTTCAGCCTCCTCGTGGCCGATCATGCGGAGCGTTGGCGGCGCGTTCATGCGAGCAACAGTCGGTCGGCGAGCGCCATCAGGGCGGCGTTCAAGACGGCCTCGGCCGACTGCGCGGCGTCGATGACCACGACCCGCTCGGGATGGCGGGCGGCGATCGAAAGAAAGCCCGCGCGAATCGCGGCGTGAAAGGCGAGATCCTGCCGCTCGAAGCGGTCGGCCGCCCCGGCGCGTGCGATACGCCGGGCGAGGAAGGCTTCAGGCGATCCGTCCAGCAGCAAGGTCAGGTCGGGCCGCATGTCGCCAACGGTGAAGTGTTCCAGCGCCGACAATTCCGCGTCCGTCAGTGCATCGGATGCACCCTGATAGACGCGGGTGGAATCGGCAAAGCGGTCGCAGATCACGACATGTCCATCAGCCAGCGCCGGCCGGATGGTGCGCGCGATATGCTCGGCCCGCGCGGCGCTCATCAGGAGCGCTTCGGCGCGCGGGCTGAAGCCTCCCTCATGTGCCGGATGCAGCACCAGCGCGCGGATCAGTTCCGCGCCGGGCGATCCCCCCGGCTCACGGGTGCGAGTGACGTGGTGTCCACGTTCGGTCAGCTGCTCTTCGAGCGCGCGCGCGAGCGTCGACTTGCCGCTGCCTTCACCGCCCTCCAGCGTGATGAAACGCCCATGGGCGCGAGGCGCTGGCGTCGTCATGGCGCCCCGAACAGAGTAAATGACAAGCCGTCGAGCGCCTTTTGCAGGAAGCCCGTGGAGTCCACATCCGCCACGGCATAGAGCGGAGCGTGAACCGGCTCCTTGTCCGGAATGCTGATGATCAACTCGGCAACCTTGTCTCCAGCGCGCACAGGCGCCTGCAGCGGGGCCTGCCAGACCACTTCGGTCGTGCCCTCCCGGAAGGCACGCTTGGCGGCCGAAATCCTGACCGATTCCTGCAGCGCCACACCGACCCGCGGACGGGTGCCGAGCGCAACGTCCAGTTCGGCAATCACCTTGCCCGGCTCACCCACATCACGGGTCTCGAACGCGGTGAAGCCAAGCCGCATCAGGCGTTCGGTCTCCTGCGCGCGGGCGGCTTCCGACGGCAGGCCGTTGACCACGACGATGATGCGCCGCCCGTCCTGCACCGCCGAAGCGACCATGCCATAGCCCGACTGGCTCAGATGCCCGGTCTTCACCCCGTCCGCGCCCGGAAACGTGTCGAGGAGGCGGTTGCGATTGGGTTGGTTGATGTCATTCCAGCGGTATTCGCGGATGGCGTAATAGTCGTAAAATTGCGGGAAGCGATCAATCAGGCTGCCGGTGAGCCGCGCCAGATCGACGGGCGAAATCCTGTGGTTCTCGCCGTAAAGCCCGGTCGAGTTCTCGAATGTCGCGCTGTCAAAGCCAAGGCGCCGGGCGACGCGCGTCATCTCCTCGGCGAAGGCTTCCTCGGAGACGGAAATGCCCTCGGCCAGCACGATGCAGGCATCATTGCCGGACACAACGATCATGCCATGCAGGAGGTCGTCGACGGTCGCGCGCTGTCCGACTTCAAGGCCCATGGTCGAGCCGCCCGACGCCCAGCCGCCCTCGCGCCAGGCGCGCTCGCTCGTGGTGAATTCGTCGGTGAGCCGAAGCTCGCCGTTCTCGATCCGGTCAAAGACGACATAGGCGGTCATGATCTTGGTCATGGAGGCCGGGACCATCAGTTCGGTGCCGCCCTTGGACCACAGCACCTCGCCGGTATCGGCATCGTAAATCACGGCATGGCTGGCGGAGGTCTCGATACCCTGGGAGATCGCCAGTCCGGGAGCGAGCAGCCCGAAACCGGCCATCGCCATGCCTGCAAGAAAAGCGCGCACCCGCTTCATCATGTCCGTCTCCTGACTTCGACCCTTAAATCCGTCGCTTCCCGAAGGTGTAACGGGCTTTTGGGGCAGAAGAAAGAAGGCACACGCCGCTCTGACCCGCATTCGCAGCCTTTGCGGGTTGCAAATGCGGGCCGAGCAGAGAACTGGAACTCAGCGCGTGGTGTCGGCCGCCCGGATCATCCCGTCGCCGAAGCCGCGCCGCCGGATGTCGTCCTGAACACTCTCGGCTGCGCCGCGACCATCGAACGGGCCGACCACGACGCGGAACCAGTCCGCACCATTGACCCGCGCCGGCACGATCGTAACCGGCCAGGCCCCGGCAAGGCCGGCGTAGACGGTCTGCGCGTTGGCGATATCGGCGAACGAGCCGACCTGCACGACATAAGGGTCTGCGCCGATGGAGCTATAGGCGCTGGCGGGGGCTTTGGCCTCCATCGGGCGATAGACCTCGGTGACGGGCGGCGCACCAAACTCCGGCGCGGCAATCACGGGAGACGCCGGAGCGCGCTGCGCCGTGCGGACAGGATCCTCACCAATCGGCCCGGCGGGCCCGATATAGCGCACCGCAACGCGCGCAAGCCCGGACTGTTCAAAGCCCAGAAGTTCGGCGGATCGGCGTGACACGTCGATGATCCGGTCATCCACGAAGGGGCCGCGATCATTGATGCGCACGACAACCTTGCGGCCATTCTCGACATTCGTCACCTCAACGAGGCTCGGCAGCGGCAGGGTCGGGTGCGCGCCGGTCAGCTGGGTCTGATCGAAAATCTCGCCACTGGCGGTCGGCTTGCCGTCATAGTTCGGCCCATACCAGGACGCCATGCCA
This sequence comes from Hyphomonadaceae bacterium, assembly GCA_041736285.1. Lineage (GTDB taxonomy): Bacteria > Pseudomonadota > Alphaproteobacteria > Caulobacterales > Hyphomonadaceae > JBGSUF01. The sequence continues at coordinate 4,095 of JBGSUF010000253.1, forward strand.
TTCTGGGTGAAGTTCGGTGCGGCGGCGGGCTGGAAGCCGGACGAAGGACGCACCGGCGCGCTGTAATCAATGGCCGGACGAACGCTGGCCTGTGCAGCCGGGGCGGGCGAAAGGGCCGCCACTTCAACCGGACGTTCAACCCGGGGCGGCGCAGACTGACGGGCCGCCGCCGCGC
>JBGSUF010000255.1:0-2658 GCA_041736285.1 Hyphomonadaceae bacterium
CGCCGCCCGGCGGAAGTGCGATCTCGCGCATCACGTCCACCGGCTGGACAAGGTCGAGAACGAGCCGCGAAGCCTGCGGCCCGGACGCTCCGTAGCGATAGCCGGAGACGAGGCCATAGCCCTCCCCCGCGCCGCCGGAACGCACCTGCCCGTCGAGCGACCAGATCGCAGGCGGCAGGTCGATCACCAGAGCCGCCCCGCCGTCCGCGCCAATACGCGACAGGACGCGGGCGCTGATCTGGCGGTCACTCTCCACGACGATGCGGGTGACCTCCCCTGCCCCCGCAAACCGGATCGACGTCACGCGCACGCCGTCTTCCTGACGGGCAGCCGCTTCTCCGGCCAGCGTCATCCACGCCAAGAACGCCAGCGCGGCCATGAGCATCACGATTGAAAGACTTCTCTTCATGCCGTCTCCTGCCGCCGAAACGGAATTTCTGATCTCATACACACTTAGGCAAGGCGGATGAACAGCCGCTGTATCGGAGACAACAAAGCCTCGGCCTTGAAAGTGTCAGGGAAATGTTTCCCTTTCCTTTTTTGCAAAACTGTGCAGGTTGAGAAGGGTCGGGCGTTCGTCCGATCACATACCGAATTCGCGTGGCCGTGCGCCCTCAGCAGGATGCGCCGGCGCGGAAATAGGAAAATTGAGCTTGGACATGCCCACCCGACCCACATTCGTGACCGCCATGACAAACGGCGTCGCTGAGGGTGGCCGTGTTCGATTCCACCGAACAATCGTCGCACAGATGCGAGACCACGCAACGGGTTTGCGGGTCGCTCTGTCACGACCACCTGCCAAGGTTACACTCGATGAGCAAAATCATGCTGATCGACGCGGTCCACCAGGAAGAGACCCGCGTCGCCCTCGTCACCAACGGACAAATTGACGACTTTGACTTTGAGACTGCCGGAAGAAGGCAACTTCGCGGGAATATTTATCTCGCCAAGGTGACCCGCGTTGAGCCGTCCCTTCAGGCGGCCTTCGTGGAGTATGGCGGCAATCGTCATGGCTTCCTCGCCTTTTCCGAAATCCATCCCGACTATTACCAGCTTCCCCAGGCCGACCGCGAGGCGCTCCTGCGTGAGGAGGCCGAGCGCGCCGCCGAACTCGGCGATGACGAGGATGACGACGCTGACGATGATGATTCGGGCCGCCGGTCGCGTTCGCCCGTCAATCGCCGTTACAAGATTCAGGAAGTCATCCGCCGCCGGCAGGTCATGCTGGTGCAGGTTGTCAAGGAGGAGCGCGGCAACAAGGGCGCTGCGCTGACCACCTATCTTTCGCTCGCTGGCCGCTATTGTGTGCTGATGCCGAACACGCCGCGCGGCGGCGGCATCTCCCGCAAGATCACCTCGGCCACGGACCGCAAGCGCCTCAAGGCCATCGTCAACGAGCTCGACACGCCCGACGGCATGGGCCTGATCGTGCGCACAGCCGGGGCAAAGCGCACCAAGAGCGAAATCAAGCGCGATTACGACTACCTCATCAAGCTCTGGGACAAGGTCCGGGATCTGACGATGACCTCGATCGCGCCCCACCTCATCCACGAGGAAGGCAATCTCGTGCAGCGCGCCATGCGCGACCTGTTCGAGAAGGAAATCTGCGAAGTCCTCGTGCAGGGCGACGATGCCTATCGCGAAGCCAAGGATCTCGCCAAGCTGCTGATGCCGAGCCAGGCCCGCAAGGTCCAGCACTACAAGGAGCCCAAGCCCCTCTTCGTCGAATACGGCGCCGAGGAGCAGCTCGACAACATCTTCTCCCCGGTGGTTCGTCTGAAGTCCGGCGGTTACATCGTCATCAACCAGACCGAAGCGCTTGTCGCCATCGACGTGAACTCGGGCAAGTCCACCCGTGAGCGCAACATCGAACAGACCGCCGTGCGCACCAACATGGAGGCCGCCGAGGAGGCGTGCCGTCAGATGCGCCTGCGCGACCTCGCCGGGCTGGTCGTCGTCGACTTCATCGACATGGACGAGGCCAAGAACGTCCGCGCCATCGAAAAGCAGATGAAGGATTGCCTGAAGACCGACCGGGCACGCGTCCAGCATGGCCGCATCTCACAGTTCGGCCTGATGGAATTGTCGCGCCAGCGTCGCCGGGCGGGCGTTCTCGACGCCTCCTCAAGCGTTTGCGACGTCTGCGACGGGACCGGGCGCGTCCGCTCGATCGAGAGCGCCGCCCTGCAGATGCTGCGCGCGCTGGAAGGCCGCCTCGCCTATGGTCGCTTCGAGCGGGTGCACGCCACGGCCCCCACGGATGTCGCGCTCTATCTCCTGAACAACAAGCGGGTCCACCTCGCCGAACTGGAGAGCGCGGCCGGTGTTCCGATCGCCATCACCTCCTCGGTGAGCCTGCGCACCGGCGACTTCACCATCGAAGCGGAGCGTATTCCCGGCTCTGGAGACGACGAGGAACGCGCCGCCCGCAAACGGCGCCAGGAGCGCGCACGCGCATCCAGCGAAGCAGACGCGGCGATGGAGGCCGAAGAGGACGAGGACGAAGACGACATCATTCTCGAAGACGAGCGCGAGGATGACGACGCCGAAGACGACAATGAAGCCGGTGATGACGAGCAAGCCGAAGCCTCGGGCAAGGAAGAACGCGGCAGCGCGTCCGATGATGACGGGCGCGACAGCGCGGGCCGCAAGCGCCGC
>JBGSUF010000323.1:0-3379 GCA_041736285.1 Hyphomonadaceae bacterium
GCGGCGCTGACACAGGCGAGCCGGGGCGGCGGATGCTGCGGGCGCGCACGGGCTGTGATCGGGTGCAGTCCAATTGCGGCAGTCCTGTGACAAATGGCTTGCGGCACCGCGCGGCGCGTGGTCAGTTTGCGCCAATTGATCCGGCGCCTGCGCGGCTGCCTGAATCTGGGCTGGAGGAAAACTGATGCTCGTCATTCTTGCCGTGATGGCACCCATTATCCTGATCTTTGCATGGGCCATGTGGCAGATGCGCTCGCAGCCCAAAGGGCTGTATGTGCTTTTCTTCGCGGAAATGTGGGAGCGGTTTTCCTATTACGGGATGCGCGCGCTGCTGATCTTCTACCTGACCTGGCATTTCCTGTTCGAGCGCGACTTCTCGCTGACGCTTTACGGGGCGTATGTGGCGCTGGTCTATCTCGGGCCGCTTCTCGGCGGGTATCTGGCGGACAAGTATATCGGCTTTCGCAAGGCGGTGACTTTCGGCGCCGTCCTGCTGGTGGCGGGCCATGGCCTGATGGGCTTTCACGGCCCGGCGGCCAAGGAAGTGCTGAATGTCGCCGGCCAGACGTTCGAGATCGAGCGGCCGACTTACAGCGAGACCGGCACGGAGCGGGAAATCGTCGTCGGCGATGAGCGTTTCACCATCACCGCTTTCGTCCAGCCGGAAATGGGCTCGGCCCAGCGGACCGTCACCTATGTCGACGCCGCAGGCGAACCGGTCACGCTGATCGGCGATGTGGAGCGCACGCGCGAGCCGCTTTATGAAATGATCCTGTTTGCGGCGCTGGCGCTCATTGTGGCGGGCGTTGGCTTCCTGAAGCCGAACATCTCCACCTGCGTCGGTGCGCTCTATGAGGCGGGCGACAGGCGGCGCGATTCAGGCTTCACGCTCTATTACATGGGCATCAATCTCGGCTCACTGTTCGCGGGCATTCTGTGCGGCCTCGCCGCGGCGAAGTTCGGCTGGACGGCAGGTTTCGGCCTTGCAGCGGTCGGGATGCTGGCGGGCCTTGTGATGTTCATCCTGGGGCAGGGCTGGCTGGAGGGCCGGGCCGAACCGCCCGCCAATGTCGATCTGAAGACGCCGGTTTTTGCCGGGCTGAACCGGGAATGGCTGGTCTATCTGTCGGGCATTGCGTTTGCGGCGGTGGCTTTCGTGCTGCTTCAGTTTGCGTCATTCACCTCGGCAGCGATGTATCCGGTCGTCGGCATCGTGACGCTGTGCATCATCGTTTACATGCTGTGGAAGCTCGACGCACCGGCGCGCAATGCGATGACCGGGCTGCTCATCCTGACGATTTCGTCGGTGCTGTTCTGGACGCTGTTCGATCAGGGGCCGACCTCGCTCAACCTGTTTGCGGGCGCACACGTCACCAACCAGATCGGTGACTACATCTTCCCGGCGACCTTCCTGCAGTCGGCCAACCCGTATTTCATCGTGGTGTTCGCGCCGCTTGTGGCGGCGGTCTGGACCTTCCTCGGCAATCGCGGCTGGGAGCCCAATTCCTACATCAAGTTCGGCTTTGCAATGATCCAGATCGGGGCCGGCTTCTTCATCCTGAACCTCGGCATCCAGACGGCCACGGCGGACGCCGAGGGTGCGCTGCGGATCTCGGTCATCTTCATCGTGCTGATGTATCTGCTGCACACGACGGGGGAGATTTTCCTGTCGCCGGTCGGCCTGTCGGCGGTGACGAAGATGTCCGCCAAGCAGGTGGTCGGCTTCATGATGGGCTACTGGTTCCTCGCAAGCTCGTTCGCCAACGTGCTCGCGGCGGAGGTCGCCAAGCGGACCCAGGTGCCCGAAGGCGCACCGACGGCCGAGAGCCTTGCAGCCTACAACGCGGTCTATGTGCAACTGGGCCTTTGGGCCGTCGGGCTGGGCGTGGTGCTGCTGGTGCTGAGCCCGTTCCTGCGCAAGCTGACCGATCATGTCGAAGGCTCGATGAGCCGCAACACAACGAATGTCGAACCCGGCGGATCGGACGTGCCGGGCATCGGGGCCAAGCTGCACTGACGCGAAGAGATATTGCGAAAACACAGGCCGGGGCGCTCGACACGCTCCGGCCTTTTTGCATCTGCTGGAAACGGGGCCAGCGATCAGGCCTTGGTCGCGCCTTGGCGGGAGGGCGCGCCCGGCCAGCCAGCCGCCGCTGCTTGCCCTCTACATGGACTGAACGCGCAGACTGCGGTCAGCGTGCAGAAGAGGGCCAGCGCTCAAGAGAGGGCCAGCGCTCAAGAGAGGGCAGAGGAGTACGGTCAGCCCGCGCCGCCGACCGTGAGGGCGTCGACCTTGACGGTGGGCTGGCCGACGCCGACGGGGACGGACTGTCCCGCCTTGCCGCAGGTGCCTGCGCCATCATCCATGGCAAAGTCGTTGCCGATCATCGAGACCTTCTGGAGCACGGTCGGGCCGTGGCCGATGAGGGTGGCGTTACGGACCGGCGCAATGACCTTGCCATTCTCGACAAGGTAGGCCTCGGTGCACTGGAACACGAAGTTGCCGGACGTGATGTCGACCTGGCCGCCGCCGAAATCCACCGCCCAGATGCCGCGCCGGATCGAGCGGACGATCTCGTCCGGGTCATGCTCGCCTGCGGTCATGACGGTGTTGGTCATGCGGGGCATTGTGGGGGCGTCATAGCCCTCGCGGCGGCCATTGCCGGTCGGTGCCATGCCCATCAGGCGGGCATTCTGGCGGTCCTGCATGTAGCCTTTCAGTATGCCATCCTCGATCAGGACGGTGCGCGAGGTCGGTGTGCCCTCATCGTCGAAGGAGAGCGAACCGCGCCGGTCCTCAATGGTGCCATCGTCGATGACGGTGACGCCGGGCGCAGCGACGCGCTCGCCGATCTTGCCGGAATAAACGCTCGTGCCCTTGCGGTTGAAATCGCCCTCAAGGCCGTGGCCGACCGCTTCGTGGAGAAGGATGGCAGGCCAGCCCGGCCCGAGCACGACCTCCATTTCGCCCGCCGGAGCGGGAATGGCGGACAGGTTGGTCTCGGCCTTGGCGAGGGCACGGGCGGCGATGGCCTTCCAGCGGCTGGCCTCGATCCACTGGTCATAGGCCGCGCGGCCGCCGGCGGTGGCAGAGCCGCTTTCGCGGCGGCCATCCTGTTCGAGCGTGACCGAAACGGTGAGCCGGACGAGGGGGCGGATGTCGTGGAAATGGGCGCCGTCGGGGCGCAGTATGTCGATTTCGCGCCGCTCCCCCGCGAGGCTGACCGACACCTGCACGACACGCGGGTCGCTGGCACGGACGTGGGCGTCGATCTCGGCCATCAGACCGGTCTTGACGCCAAAGTCCGGCGCGTCGGTGGGATCGACCGGGGCGTAGAGGCGGCGGTTGACGGGCGTCGGCCCGACGTCGAGTGTGCCG
>JBGSUF010000342.1:0-11754 GCA_041736285.1 Hyphomonadaceae bacterium
CCGTGGCGCGGGACGCCGGCGGCGCGCTTTCGGCCGTCCCGGCACAGGCTGCCAGCAGGACAACGCCCGCAAGCCCGCTCATCAGCGACAGGCGGCCCGGACGACCTGACCTGCTCGCTTTGTCCCCGATGCGAATTCCATTCTCCTGCCTCAGCATGTCACGTGCTCCATTCGAAAGCCTTGCCCGCAATTGGGCCGTTGTCCCCAAACCCTTGTCGCACATTGTTGACTCATGGGGGAAGCTCGCGTATTCCCGCCGCTCGCATTTCCACCCAGTCCTGGCACCCGATTATCGCCCAGGTCAAAGACACGGGCCTGAACGCCATGAAAGTCAAATCCTCGCTCAAGTCGCTCAAGGGTCGTCACCGCGATTGCAAAGTCGTGCGCCGCCGCGGCCGGGTCTTTGTCATCAACAAGACCGACCCTCGTTTTAAAGCGAAACAGGGTTAAGCGGAACATGAACAGGCGGGGTCCGACTGCAAATCGTCGCCGCGCCAACATGTCCCTGCCTGTCCAGAACCATCGCTGACGCCCGGCGGTGAACGCTTCTGCATGCCTTTTCGATATCGGTAATGTTGTCGTCGACTGGCAACCGTCCCGCCTTTACAGCCGTCTGCTCGGTGACGCCGATGCGGCGGCCCGCTTCCTCTCGCATGTGTGCACGATGGAATGGCACAACGCCCACGATCGCGGCGTGCCAATGGACGAGAACATCGCCGCGCTGACGGCGCTCCACCCGCATCACGCCGCCGCCATCGCCGCTTGGAAGACAGGCTGGCTCGACATGTTCGGCGGCTATGTCCCCGGCATGGCGGTTCTCCTTGCCCGGCTGGAGGATGCCGGCGTGCCGCTCTACGCGCTGTCCAACATGCCTGCGGAAAAGATGGAGGAGACGTCCAGAGCGTTTCCGCTGCTGCTGATCTTTCGCGACACCATCGTCTCCGGCGTTGAGGGCTTTGTGAAGCCGGACCGGCGGATCTACGAAATCGCGCTGGAGCGTATGGGCGTGGACGCCGCCAAAGTCTTCTTCACCGATGACCGCGCGGAAAATGTCATCGCTGCGCGTCAGATCGGCATGACGGCGCACCTTTTCGAGGGAGCGCCCGGTCTCATCACGGCGCTGGAAAATGCCGGGATCACGCCCGGCCCTGCGGCCTGACACTGCAAAAGCCGACCGCATCCGCTTTTTCTGGCTTGTGGACGCGCCGCGCCGCAGGCTTATAAACGTAAAGGTCTTGCAGATGTATCGGCCGAAAGGCTTTGGCCCCCGACTTTCCGGAACACTCCATGCTGAATGCGCTCGCCATGATCTTTGCCCTGCTCGTCTCCGGACCGCCGCAGGCGCTGTTCGACGACCTCCGGGCCGCGCCGACACCGGAAGCCGCTGAACGCGTCGCCGAGGACATACTGACCTCATGGCTGGAGAGCGACAGCGCCACCGTCGGCATCCTGCTGGAGCGGGCCATGATCGCGCAGGCCACCGGCGACAACGCTTCGGCCTTCGAGTTCTTCGACCGGATCATTCTGATCGCGCCGGAATACCCCGAAGCCTATTTCCGCCGCGCTGCGCTGTTCATGAGCGAGGACAACTACCGCGAGGCACTGCTTGACCTGAACGAGGCGCTGCGTCTTGAGCCTCGCCATTTTGCGGCCTGGTTCGGCCTCGCAACCATGCTGGAATCGCTCGGCGCAAAGAAGGAAGCCCTGGCCGCCTATGAGGAAGTGCTGGTCATCTTCCCGCTGCACCGGGAGGCAAAGGCCGGGATTGACCGCCTCAGCAAGGAAACGCTGGGGCGCGGCATCTGATGCGTTTCCTGATCCTTTTCGTCATCGCGGGATTAGCCCTGACCCTGACAAGCTGCGTGAGTTCCGCCATGTATCGTTCCAATGTCGAAACCGCCTATCCGCCCATCGGGGAGAGTGTTGTCGTCAACGGCAAGCCGGTTCACGCGATCCGTTCCGGCAATGCCGCCGGGCCGCCCGTGCTGCTGATCCATGGCGCCAGCGCCAATGCGCGCGAATTTCAGACAACCCTCATGCCCTTGCTCGAAGGCGACTACCGCGTGCTGTCGGCTGACCGTCCGGGCCATGGCTATTCCGGCCGGCCCGACGGCGGCGACACGCTCGGCGTGCAGGCTGCGCAGATGATCGGCCTGATTGAGGCTCAGGGCTTTGCACAACCGGTCATTGTGGTTGGCCACTCCTATGGCGGCGCGGTGGCGCTGCGGGTGGCGCTCGACCGGCCGGATCTTGTGCGCGGCCTTGTCCTGCTTGCACCGGTCACACATGACTGGGGCGGCGGCGGGGTGGCCTGGTATAACAATGCGGCTGCTCCGCCGGTTATCGGGCCGATCTTCACCCAGCTGGTGCCACTCGTTGGCCCGCGCGCCGTCAAGAGCGGCATCCAGAGCGTGTTTGAGCCCGAAGCGGTTCCCGCCAACTATTACGAGCGGGCCGGCCTCGCCCTTCTGTTTCGCCCGACCGTGTTTCGCAACAATGCCCGCGACCTTGTGAACCTGCAGGCGGAACTGGCCGAGCAATCTGAACGCTATGGCGAATTGTCGATGCCCGTCATCGTGTTTTCGGGCGAGGCGGACACCGTCATCAAGCCGCGTCTGCACGTCTATCGGCTGGCTCAGGATGCGCCGGATGTCGAGATCATCAGCCTTGAAGATGGCGGACACATGCCACACCACTGGCACGGGCCGCTCGTGGTTAAGGCGATCGCAAGACTTGCCGGGCAAGCGTCAGGATCATAAAGCGACAACTCGTCCAGCGCCTGGCGGTTCGTCCCCGGCCGGGAAAGTTGTCAAGCGATATTGGAGAAGACCCGAATGGATGCCGGAACCGTCGCGCTGACCGACACCGCCCGCGAAAAACTGCGCCAGACCGTCGAACGTATCGAACGGCTGGAAGAGGAAAAGCGCGAGGTCGCCGAACAGATCAAGGATGTCTACGCCGAGGCCAAGGCTTTCGGCTATGACACCAAGGTGCTGCGCACGGTCATCAAGCTGCGCAAGCAGGACCGCCAGGAGCGTGAGGAGCAGGAAAGCATTCTGGACGTCTATCTGCTGGCGCTCGGCGAGATCTGACGCCCTTTCGCGATTGTCCCCGCCGGGCTAGGCTCTTGGACATGGCCCGCGATGTCGACGAACGCAAGACAAGGGCGGCCCTGAGAAAGCTCAGGGCTGCGAAGGCGCGCGCCGACGCGGGCACCGGGCCATCCCTCAGCACATGGGAAGAAGAATTCCTGCAATCGCTGGAGGAGCGCCTCACAACCTACGGCTCGGCGTTCAACGATCCCGAAAAGGGCGACCGCAGCGAGGCATTGTCTGCGCTTCAGTCCCTCAAGGTGCGCGAGATCGACCGCAAGACCCGCGGCAAGGATCAAAAGTCCGGCGATGCCAGAGGAGGGTTTTCGCGCGGCAATGGCCTGTCCCGGCGAAAGCGGAAGGAGACCACGGCCGACGCATCAGATGACCGCGCCGAAGGCGACGCCATCGCCGCGCCGCGCGCTGCCCCCACCCTCGCCTCCACCCCTGTTCGCCCCCCGCTTACCCCCCTCAAACCACCCTCCACCCCCCTTCCATCACCCCCAAAATCACCCTCTGCCACCACGGCGCGGCAGCGCCGCGCCGCCTTCAGGGTCATCGATGGCGGTCCGCACGAGACGAAAGGCGATTGAACCGAAGCGGCCCCAGACGCGTAGACCAACCCAGCAACACTTCTGCAATTTTTGAAGCACAATCAGCAATAAGGACAGTCCATGGCCAGCCCGAACAAGAGCGTTGTCATCACCGGTGCATCCACCGGAATCGGAGAAACCGCCGCCCAGTGGCTCGCCGCCCGCAACTGGACTGTTTTCGCCGGCTATCGCAGCGACAAGGACGCCGAACGGCTCACCGCACTCGGCGGAAACATCGTTCCGGTCCGCCTTGACGTGACCAAGCCGTCCGACATCGCAGCGGCGGTGGACACCGTCCGCCAGCGCCTCGCCGGGCAGAAACTGGGCGGGCTGGTCAACAATGCCGGCATCGCAATGATGGCCCCGCTCGCCCGGATGCCGATGGAGGATTTCCGCGCCCATTTCGAGGTCAATGTCTTCGGCCTTCTCGCCGCCACGCAAGGCTTTGTGCCCCTCCTTGGCGGGGATGACAGCCTGCAGGGCGCGCCCGGCCGGATCGTCAACATCACCAGCGTCGGCGGCAAGGTCGCCTCACCCTTTCTCGGCGCCTATGTCGCCACCAAGCACGCCTGCGAAGCGCTGACCGACAGCCTGCGCCGCGAACTGGTCGTGTACGGCATCGACGCCATCGCCATCGGCCCCGGATCTGTGAAGACCCCGATCTGGGCCAAGGCCGAAGAGAAAAACGAGGGCGGCCCCTATGCAGACACCCCCTGGGGCAAGGCGCTGCGGATTTACGAGAAGATCATGCTGAAGGGCGGTCGAACGGGCCTGCCGCCCGAAGCGGTCGCCAAGGACATCGAGGCCGCCCTGACGGATGAAAAGCCGAAGGCCCGCTATGCTCCGGTGCCGGACAAGATGACCAATTTCATCCTTCCCTCCCTCATGCCCAAGCGGATGCTGGACAAGGTGATGTGGAAACGCTTCGCGCTGAAGACCTGACCGGGCTTAAGGAGTGATCGGGCTGAAGCACTGAACGCCCGTCACTCCTGCGCGCTGTTGTTCAGGACCAGCGCGCTCGCGGGTGGCCCGAGCGCTTCGATCGCCTGCAGGATATCCAGCGCGCTGCCTTCGCTGCGCTCGAAGTCGATCAGCAGCGGCGGCAGGCCGAGCATGGCATTGGCGTTTTCCCCATTGCGGATGGCGGGAATATCGAACGCCGGATGACCGCCCGGCCGCTCGACCAGTTCCAGGAGAATCTGCTTGCGCCAGCGGAACGGCCGGATCGCGGCAAACGCCTCCCACGGCAGGCTGGCGTCGAGGCGGTGGATATATATGCCCGACGGGCTGACCGCCAGCATCACCGGACGGGTGACGATCGTGACGGCCAGCATCACGGAGACGGCCGCAAAGCCCAGCGCGGAGGTTGCGACGATGCCGCTTAGCCACCAGACATGCCATTGCGTGATGGTGACGAGGCCGCTCGCCAGCGCGCCAAACAGGGTCAGCGCGAGCAGTCCGGCCTGACGCCTCAAGCTGATGCGCCACTCCCGCGTCTCGCCCATCAGAGGATGAATTTCGACAGGTCGGCGTTCGACGCCAGCGCCGCCATCGCAGCCTCGACGTCGGCGGCGGAGATGTTCACCGTCTCGCCCGAGCGGTCCGACGCGGTGAAGGAGATGTCGTCCAGCAGGCGCTCCATCACGGTCTGCAGCCGCCGCGCGCCGATATTCTCGACCGTCTCGTTCACCTTCACAGCCACGTCGGCAATGGCGGAAATGGCGTCTTCCGTGAACGAGAGGGTGACACCTTCCGCCGCCATCAGGGCGATATACTGCTTGATGAGCGAGGCTTCCGGCTCGGTCAGGATGCGGCGCATGTCATCGCGCGTCAGCGCTTTCAGCTCGACCCGGATGGGCAGGCGGCCCTGTAGCTCCGGCAACAGGTCCGACGGTTTGGAAACATGAAAGGCGCCGGACGCGATGAACAGGATGTGGTCGGTCCGGACTGCGCCGCGCCGCGTGGCGACGGTCGTGCCCTCGATCAGTGGCAGCAGGTCACGCTGCACGCCTTCGCGGGAGACGTCCGCGCCGCCATGGCCTGTCCGGGCGGCGACCTTGTCGATCTCGTCGAGGAAAACGATGCCATCCTCCTCGGTGACGCGGACGGCCTCGCGGAAAATGCTGTCATCATCCAGCAGGGCGTCGCTTTCCTCCTCGATCAGCGGCTTGTAGGCCTCCGCGACCGTGGTGCGCACACGCCGCTTGCGGCCGCCGACCGCCTTGCCCAGCAGGTCCGACAGGTTGATCATCCCCATCTGGCCGCCACCGCCGGGCATGTCGATCATCCCGGCGCCCGCGCCAATCTCGGCGAGTTCCACGTCGATTTCCTTGTCGTCCAACTCCCCGGCAAGCAGGCGGCGGCGGAAGCTTTCGCGCGTTGTCGCCGACGACCCCGCGCCAACCAGCGCGTCCACCACACGCTCTTCGGCGCGCTGTTCGGCCTGCGTGCGGACCTGCTCGCGTTTTTGTTCGCGCACCATCACCACGGCGACCTCGACGAGATCGCGGATGATCTGGTCGACATCGCGGCCGACATAGCCGACCTCGGTGAATTTGGTGGCCTCCACCTTGAGGAAGGGTGCGCGCGCAAGCCGGGCCAGACGGCGGGAAATCTCCGTCTTGCCGACGCCGGTCGGTCCGATCATCAGAATATTCTTCGGCGTGATCTCATCGCGCAGGGGCTGGGCCACCTGCTTGCGCCGCCAGCGATTGCGCAGGGCGATGGCGACCGCGCGCTTGGCATCGGACTGGCCGATGATATGGCGGTCAAGCTCGGACTGGATTTCGCGGGGTGTGAATTCGGACATTGAAACTCCCTTGGGGGTCGGCGCGGTTCAGCCGGCCTCTGGCGGAAACAGGCGTGACCAGCCCGGCCCGCGCGGCAGCACCGACAAAAGGCCCCGGCGTGCCGTCTTCCACCCGCCGCCGAGCAGAACGATGCCGCCGCCGACAATCAGCGCCGTGCCCGCCAGCACCCAACCCGGATCGCCGCCGGACGCGCTGTTGAGGATCACGCCGATAGCGACAGTGAAGGTGATCAGGCAGGACAGGATCAGCGCCCGCCGGTTCAGCGCGACCGAAAGCGCCCCGACAGCCAGGAGTGCAAGGATCAGCACGGATGCGCCCACCGGCGATTCCATGTCAAAGCCGCTCCCCGCGAGCACACCGCGAATTCCAAGGATGATCTGCGGCGCGGCCACGAGGTGGAGCCAGAACGCATTGTCCGACAGGCGCGTCACCCGGTCATGGTCGCGCATGTCGAAATTGATCGCCGTCGCCAGCGTCACCAGCCCCGCCGCCAGACTGACCCAGCCGCTCAGCAGCAGCGCCGTCTCGCCATTGGAAACCGCAGCCAGATACAAAAGTCCGCTCAGCGCGACGGCGATCAACGCCGTGGAGAAAGGCAACCGGAAGCGCCAGTAGAACAGCCCCGCCGCAATCGCCGCCGCGAGCAGTCCCGCATACCCGAAGCGCGACACCGTGGGCAGCACGTCGAAAAGGCCGAGACTTGTCATCGCCTGCGTTCCGGGCAGTGACATGGCCGCGACAAACGCCCCGGCCGTGATCACGAAGGCGAGGCTCAGCCCCATGCTCGGCAGGAGAAGGCGTCGGCGGGCGCAGAAATACTCGGCCAGCGCCCAGGCCAGCGCCATCACTGGCAGCATGACCAGAGCGGCCGCGAGCTTCGGCTGACTCACCAGCGCCGGGGGGGCGGCAAGGCCAATCGCCCCGGTGAAACCGAGCAGGAGGACACCCAGACCAATGGTGATGAAAATGTCGTTGAGGTTGGTGATGAAACGCAGGCTCTCGCCATTGACGACATCCGGCCCCGCCCGGCGCGCCTTCAGCCAGCGCTCCAGCCGTGCCGCCTGATCTGCGCCGATAACCTCGGCCGCAACCGCCGCGCGCAGGTCGTCGCTGTCAAACATCCAGAGCCTCGACGGTGAAATTGCCGTTGGTGAAGACGCAGATCTCGGCGGCAACGTCCATTGCACGCCGCGCGATCGTCTCGGCTTCTTCCTCGTAATCATACAGCGCGCGCGCTGCGGCCAGAGCGAAATTGCCCCCCGAACCGATCGCCACGACCGGATGATCGGGCTCCAGAACGTCGCCCTGCCCGGTGATTACGAGGGTGATGTCCCGGTCGGCAACGATCAGCAGGGCTTCGAGTTTCTGCAGGTATTTCTCGGTCCGCCAATCCTTGGCCAGTTCGACGGCGGCACGCATCAATTGTCCCGGAAAGCGCTCCAGCTTCGTCTCAAGCCGTTCAAACAGGGTGAAGGCGTCGGCGGTGGCCCCGGCAAAACCGGCGAGAATATCGCCGCCGGCAATGCGCCGGACCTTGCGCGCCCGGCTCTTCATCACCGTGCTGCCCATCGACACCTGACCATCGCCAATCAGCACGATGCGGCCCGGCTTGCGAACGGCCAGAATGGTCGTGCCATGCCAGGCGGGGCCGGAAGCGGGGTTTGTCGATGCGTCGGTCACACCTCTCATGTGGCCGAGCGCGCGCAATGTTGCAAGAGGGTCAGGCGGTGCGCCGTCCAGACCAGGTCACAACCGCGGTTTCCGGCTTCCACCGGTTGAGCAGGCTGCCGAAGTCGCTGGCAGAAAGCGCCGGACTGTACAGAAATCCCTGCGCCATCGAGCAGCCGCGACGACGCAGGAAGTCGGCCTGCATCGGCGTCTCGACGCCCTCCGCCACCGTCTTCAGGTTCAGCGTCTCGGCCATCGCAAGTATCATTTCGACGATGGCCGGCGCCTGGCGGTCGCTTTGCAGCGCCGAGACGAACTGCCGGTCGATCTTGAACACGTCGAACGTCAACTGGCTGAGGATGGACAGATTGGCATGGCCCGAACCGAAATCGTCGATCGCGAGGCTGACGCCCATCGCCCGCAAGGGACGCATGATCTCGGCGACGCGCTTGGGATTGGAGACGGCCAGCGATTCGGTGATTTCCAGTTCGAGACGTGAAGGCTGAAGGCCCGATGCCGCCAGCTTGCCGACCACCATGGCGATGAAATCGTCACGCTCGAACTGGCGGGGCGAGACATTGACCGCAACGGAGACCTCGTGACCATCCTGCGCCCACAGCGCCGCCTGCGTGCACGCTTCCTCAAGTATCATCTCACCGATCTGGTCGATCAGCCCCATTTCCTCGGCAATCGGGATAAAGGTGGCCGGCGAGATCAGCTTGCCGGCCGGCCGGGACCAGCGCGCGAGCGCTTCAGCGCCGACAATCGCACCTGTCTGGAAACAGACTTTGGGCTGGAAAACCGCAATGAATTCGCGCGCCCGCACCGCCTCGCGCAGTTCGGCCTCGAAGCGGACGCGGCCCTTGGCAAGCCGGTTCAGTCGCGGGGTGAAGAAGCGTGCGCCGCTCTGGTTGGTGGCCCGCACCTCGCCCAGCGCAAGCTGCGCATTGCGGATGATTTCATCGGGCGTTTCGCCGTCATCGGGCATCATCGCGACACCCGCAGACGCCGCCAGCGTCATAACGCGCCCGTCCATCGTCAACGGCTCACGCACGGCGCGGCGCAGCGCCTGGAGAAGGACGGCAACGCGCTCACGGTTCATCCCGTGGCGGATCAGGAGCATGAACTCAGCCGCGCCGGTTCGCGCAAGCGTGGCATCGTCAGTGGTGAAATCTCCGGCACTCGCCAGCTCACGCACGGCGCTCTTGAGCCTGCGGGCGACCTCCTGGATCACCGCAGCGGCGCGAACGGCGCCCAGCATGTCCTGAAGCCGGCCATGGCCATCAAGTTCCAGCAGGATGAGAGCGGCCGGATTCTCGAACCGGGCCGCCTGGGTCACCTCCGTCAGCGCTTCATCGAGCCGCGTGCGACTGGCCAGCCCGGTCTGCGCGTCGACATAGGCAACTGTGCGCAGCCTTGCCAGCTCACGTTCATAGCTTGCGATGATCCGCCCGGCATTGCGCGACAGGTTGGGCGCGAAAGCGGCCATGGGCGGTGCCAGCAGGCTGCGCGCCTGTCCGGGGCGCCATTTCGCCAGAAGTTCGACCTGCGAAGCGATGATCTCGTCAATCGAGCGCCCGATCGACATGCTCACCCGCACCGCAAGAAGCACAAGCAGGACATTGGCGACGGCAATAACGCCGATGCGTGCCCATAGCTGCAGGTCAGACAGCGCCACCATGCTCGCAATCGTGGTCGTGGTGACGCCGAAAGCGCAGAAGCCGCCCACGTAGAAGGAGTAAAATCCGAAACGGCGCGCCAGCAGCCCGGACTTGAACTCATCGGTCGTGTCGGTATCGGGCTCGCGAAGCGGTGCCTGCAGATTGCTGTCGATGTCAGGCATGTGAAGTCGCAAACCTTCTGGTTTCGGAGACGACGTTCAGCCTCGCAGAACTTCATTATGAATTCCTGAAACCACTGGACTTTAACGAATGCCCGCCATAGCTCCCGCTCATGACAAAGCTTCATCGCACCGCAACCGTCTCGCGCAAGACGAAGGAAACCGACATCACCGTGACCGTGAACCTTGACGGCACGGGTCGCAGCCAGATCAGCACCGGGATCGGCTTTTTCGATCACATGCTGGACAGTCTGGCGCGCCATTCCGCCATCGACCTTGATGTCGCATGCCGGGGCGATATCCACATTGACTTTCACCATTCGGTCGAGGACACCGGCATCGTCATCGGCAAGGCCATCGCGCAGGCGCTGGGCGATTACGCCGGGATCACGCGCTTTGGCCATGCTGTCATTCCGATGGATGAGACGCTGAGCCGGGCCAGCATTGACCTGTGCAAGCGGCCCTACACGGTCTGGAACGTCAGTTTCACCCGCGACAAGATCGGGGAATTCGACACCGAACTGTTCCGGGAGTTCTTTTTCGCACTGGCCGGAAACGGCGGCATGTGCCTGCATGTCGAGAACCTTTACGGGGTGAACAATCATCACATCGCCGAAAGCTGCTTCAAGGCCACGGCGCGCGCATTGCGCATGGCGTTGACGCCGGACGAGCGGCTCAATGGCGCCCCGGCCAGCACCAAGGGCTCGCTCTGAGCGAAGCTGCAAATTGGCCCGTTGCGGCCGGAGGCTGACATGCAGACCGTCGCCCTGATCGATTACGGTTCAGGCAATCTCCATTCCGCCGCCCGCGCGCTCCGCGAGGCCGCGCAGGATCGCTTCCTGATCGAGGTGACGGCGGCGCCGGAGGCCATCGCCAAAGCCGACCGGATCGTCCTGCCGGGGGTTGGCCATTTCGCCGACTGCAAGCGCGGCCTGATGGCCGGGGACGGCCTGCTTGAAGCGCTGGAGGCCGCTGTCATCGGCGCCGGGCGGCCCTTCCTCGGTATCTGTGTCGGCATGCAGCTGATGGCCGACATCGGGCTGGAGGATGGCGAAACGCGGGGCCTTGGCTGGATCCATGGCCGCGTGGCGCGCCTCGACCCGCCGCCGGGCTTCCGCATTCCGCACATGGGCTGGAACGAGATCACCGACACCTCGGGCCACCCCGTGCTGGAGGGGCTGGAACGCAGCGCCCACGCCTATTTCGTCCATTCCTATGTGTTCGAGTGCGAAGAGCAGGACAATGTCGCCGCGACCACCGATCACGGTGTCCCCTTCACGGCCGCAATTGCGCGCGACAACCTGTTTGGCACCCAATTCCACCCCGAAAAGAGCCAGGCCGTGGGCCTGCGCGTGATTTCCAACTGGCTTGCATGGACACCATGAATTGCTTCACCCTCTATCCCGCCATTGACCTCAAGAACGGGGCCTGCGTGCGCCTCATCCGGGGGAAGATGGACGCCGCGACCGCCTTCAATGCCGACCCGGCAGATCAGGCGCGCCAATTCTCCGCGATGGGATTTTCGCATCTTCACGTTGTCGATCTCGACGGCGCATTCGCCGGATCGAGCGCCAATGGCGAGGCCGTGCGCGCCATCCTCGCCGCAACTGACCGGCCCGTTCAGCTTGGCGGCGGTATCCGCACGCGCGCGCAGATCGACCTCTGGCTGGAGGCCGGATTGTCGCGGGTGATCCTCGGTACGGCTGCGCTGCGCGATCCGCAGCTTGTACGCGAGGCGGCGCGGGCGTTGC
>JBGSUF010000349.1:0-2100 GCA_041736285.1 Hyphomonadaceae bacterium
CATATCTCGACCGATTATGTGTTCGACGGCGAGAAGGGTGAGCCTTACAGCGAGGCGGACATGCCGTCACCGGGGTCTGTTTACGGTGAAAGCAAGTTGGCGGGGGAGCGGGCGGTGGCGGCGGCCAATCCGGCGCATCTCATCGTGCGGACGTCCTGGGTCTACAGCCCGTTCGGGCGCAACTTCGTGAAGACCATGCTCCATCTGGGCGGCGAACGCGCGGCGGTGAGCGTCGTTGCCGACCAGAAAGGGTGCCCGACGAGCGCGCTCGACCTTGCATCGGGCGTGCTCGCGATGGCCAGGCGGGTGACTGAAGGGGATTTCAGGGGGGGATGGGGCGTTTATCATCTGGCAGGCCGCGGAGAGGCGGCGTGGGCAGACCTCGCGGAGGCGGTGTTAACCACAAGTCTTGAGGCTGGCGGCCCCTATGCCGACGTTCACCGGATCACGACAGCCGAATATCCCACCAAAGCAAAGCGACCGGTGGATTCCCGGCTGGACTGCACCCGCGCGTCTGACGTATTCGGCGTGTCACTGCCAGATTGGCGCGAGTCGGCCGCGCACGTGACGCGGCGCATACTCAGAGAACAGGGCTTGGGCGCATGAAGGGCATCATCCTCGCGGGAGGGCTGGGCAGTCGGTTGCGGCCGCTGACCTGGGCGGTCTCCAAGCAATTGCTCCCGGTTTATGACAAACCGCTCGTCTATCACCCGATCACGACGCTGATGCTGGCCGGGATACGCGAGATACTCGTGATTTCCACGCCGCAGGCAGTGCCCCTCTATCGACAGCTTCTCGGCGACGGCAGCGCCTGGGGGATGATGTTCACCTATGCCGAGCAGAGCGACCCGCGCGGGCTGGCGGATGCCTTCCTGATCGGCGCCGACTTTGTCGGGAAGGCCCCGAGCGCGCTGGCTCTGGGCGACAATATGTTCCACGGCGCCGGTCTTTCCGGCCAGTTGGAGGAGGCTGGCGGCCTGACGACGGGCGCGGAGATCTTTGCCTACAAGGTCGCAAATCCGGGCGAGTTCGGCGTGGTCGAGGTCGACGATGCGGGCCGGGCGCTCTCGATCGAGGAGAAGCCGGACAAGCCGAGATCGGCCTGGGCCGTGACGGGGCTGTATTTCTACGATGAGCACGTCGTCGACATTGCCCGGCAGGTGAAGCCCTCTCCGCGCGGGGAGATTGAAATCACGTCGATCAATCAGGTCTATCTCGACCAGGGCGCGCTGAAGGTGAACCTGATGCAGCGGGGTACGGCATGGCTGGACGCCGGCACGTTCGACGGCCTGCTGCAGGCGTCGCAATTCGTCCAGACACTGGAAAAGCGCCAGGGCCTCAAGATTGCCTGCCCCGAAGAGGTCGCCTGGCGTTGCGGATTTATTGACGATGCGGGCCTTGAGCGGCTTGCGGCGCAGTATCGCAACGAATACGGCGGTTATCTGCGCTCGCTGCTGGGTTGATTTGTGGGCTGCCTGTCGCAGCTTTGACTTGCAAGGCGATTTGAAATGGACGTTTCCGAACGATCTGGGGACATTGCTCAGCCGGACGAGCGGCGGGAGGATTGGACGCTATGGTCTGCCGAAGAGAAAGTCCCGGAAAGCCTCGGGCCGGGTGATTGAGTTGAGCATGTCAGCGAGCCATCAGGTCATCTTGTTCAGCGACCGTTTCGTCGTTCTCGCGCTCAGCGCCGGGGCGGAAATCCTGCGCGTGCGGGAGGCCGGGGCGGCGTCGCGCCTGAAAGCCGACGGATCGCCGGTGACCGAGGCGGATGCGGCGGCTGAGCGGATCATCCTTGCCGGGCTGGCGGTGATTGCGCCGGGCGTCCCCGTGCTGGCGGAGGAAGCGGCTTCGGCGGGACATTGGCCAGAGCTTGGCGAGACATTCTTCCTCGTCGATCCGCTCGATGGAACGCGGGAGTTTGTGAGCGGCAGCGGCGAGTTCACGGTCAATATTGCGCTGATCCATCAAGGGCGGGCGATTGCGGGCGTGGTCTATGCCCCGGCGCTAGGGGAGCTTTATGTGGCCGAGGGGCCGGCGCTGGCCTGGTCTGCGCGGATGGCGCCGGGAGAGACCGAAGCCCCCGCGCCGGAGCGCCGT
>JBGSUF010000360.1:0-1535 GCA_041736285.1 Hyphomonadaceae bacterium
CGAGCGCCAGGACGGCCGTCCGGCGAAGGTCTGCCGCCGTCTCGATGTCGGCGCGGATCCGGCGCGCTGTCTCCCGCGCGGCCGTCTGCGCATCGAGGATGGCGATGGCTTCAAGCTCCTGTCCGGCGTTGAAGAGCGCCAGCGCCGCCAGCCCTTCCGGCGTCGAGGCAATGTCCTCCACCGACTGGCGAAACTGCGCGATCGCTTGCGCATAGGCCCTGTCGCGCGCGGCGAGTTCGGTAACGAAGTTTTCCTCCTTGCGGGCGAGGTCGGCGCGCCTTGCATCGGAGAGGTCGGCGATCTGCGCACGCAGGGCGTCGATCTCGCCCATCAACTTGCGCATCTGCGCATCAGCGACACGAAGGGCCGCCTCCTGCGTGATGCTGGCGGCGTAGAGGGCGGCGTTGACCTCCTCGGCGGCGCTGTAGACCGGAACGCTCGCCGTGACGGGGCCGGCCTGCGCCATCGCCCTGCCTGCCGTTCCGCCCGCCAGCAGCAGCGCCGCCAGCCCAATACTCACCCGCTTCATGTCCGGTCCCCCGAATGCCCCCAGCACGCGAAAAGGATAACCCATTCTTCCCCCGCGCCGCAATGACCGATCACAAGGTCGCGAAGACATTGGCGCGAGGCGAGGACATCGGCGCTGGCGGAGGGGAGATGCCGGGCGGCCCGCTTGAGTCGCGTCACCGGTGACTCCGCAGCCTTCAATTTGCACTGGACGAAGGCCGGGCGCTGGCGTCAACTGGGGCGGTCGCGCTTGGGGGGAATGACGCATGATAGACACGCAACGCTCGGTGCTGGACTCGCGCTGGAAATGGTGGGTGTTCATTTTCGGTGTCGCCACGCTGGTGTTCGGCCTGACGGGCTGGCTGATCGAGGGCGAGACCCCGGGGGATTCGCTCTACCGCACCTTCATGGCCTTCGGTTTCACCGACATCTACAGAGACGCCGACGGCACCCTTTTCTGGATGCTGCATGTCGCGCGGGTGTGCGGGGCGCTGACCTTTCTCGGCATTATCGGCTGGGTCAGCATGGAGGTTGTCAGCACCTCGCAGGCGCGTCGCCGGGTCCGGTCCGCCCGCCACTGCCATGTCGTGATCGGCGAGCATAGCCTGGCCCAGACGGCGGCCGCTGACCTGTTCGCGCGCGGACGGCGGCGCCCCGCCCTCCATCTTGGGGCGGGCGCCTATGCCGCCGACGGCAACACCCTCGCTCTCCCCTGGGACAATGCCACCCGCAAGGGCGCCATGGTGGAGGCTTTCTGTTCCCGTGCGCGGCGCATTCTGGTCGTCGGCCTCGATGATGCAGAAACGCTCCTGCTCGCCAACCATGCCGCCGCCGTCGCCCCCAGGACGGCGTGTATCACCGCGCTCCTGACTGACACACGCCTCGCCGCCGAGGCGGGCGCACGTTTCAACGATCCCCGCCTGCGCGTGCTATCGACCAACACGCTGGCAGTGCGCTGCCTGCACCGCGTCCGTCCGCCCTTCCTGCCCTCCGTGACGCAGGGCGGCGACCGCGTCCGCGCCCTCATC
>JBGSUF010000365.1:0-4610 GCA_041736285.1 Hyphomonadaceae bacterium
CCTGCAGCCCCTCCAGTTCGCCCTGCAGAGCGGCGGCGTCCTGCCCCCAGGCTCTCGCCAGCTCCGGTGACGCGTTCGCCGTCAGCGCAGCGAATGTCGCCACCACGGCGCAGACCAGCCATTTCGCCTGTTTCAGCATGACGCAACTCCTCAACTCGCTCATCAGGGGAAGCAAGCCCCATGCCGCCCGGTGCCGCTTCGTTACGCTCCCATGCCGCTCCGTGCCGCTGCATATGCCCCTCACGCACGCTCATCAGCGCCCCGTCCGCCGCCATCGGCGCTGAAGAGCGGCTTTGCTTTGACGCGTGATGCGAATTAAGGCTTGTGAACGCAAATGGATTTGAGAGGACGCCCATGAAGATTTCATCCACACGGATCGCCATGTGTCTCGCCGCGGGGGCGCTTCTCGTCAGCGGTTGCGAAACCACCGGCGGCCCAGGCATCAATGAGGTCCTCGGGGCCATTGGCGGCGTGCAGGGCACGCAAGGCGGCGTTTCCGCCTTCGAGGCCGAGACGGGCCTTCGCGAAGCCCTTGTCGTTGGCACCGACCGTGTGGTCAGCCAGCTTGGCCGCACCGACGGCTATTTCGGCGACAGCGCCATCCGCATTCCGCTTCCCGGCCGCCTCGCCGAAGTCCAGACGCAGCTTCAGAGGGTTGGCCTCGCCGCTCCCCTCGATGATCTCCAGCTTCGCCTCAACCGCGCCGCCGAGAGCGCCGTTCCGGCCGCCCGCACATTGATCGTCGACGCGGTGCGCACCATGACCGTCGAGGACGCCATCGGCCTCCTGCGCGGCGGTGACACGGCCGCGACCGATTTCCTGCGCCGCAAGACCGAAACCCAGATCGCCGCCGCCTTCCGTCCCTATCTGGAACAGAACCTCGCCAGTGTCGGCGCGTTTGCATCGCTCGACACTGTGACCGCGCAATATGGACTGTCGGGCGTGTCGGCCTCGCTGCAGACCAGCCTGATCGACCATGGCGTGAAATATGGCCTCGACGGCATGTTCGGCTATCTGGCAAAGGAAGAGCAATCCATCCGGCGCAATCCGGCCCAGCGCACCAGCGATATCCTGCGCCGGGTCTTTGGGAGTATTGGTTGATCCATGACGCAGTTCAGACGCCTCCGCGAGACGCTAGACGACGGTGACATCACCGGCATCCAGTATGGTGACGTCGCAAAGGATTTCGCGGCGATCTTCCTGCATGCCACCGGCTTCAATGCACTGACCTATCAGTCAATCCTCGCGCCCCTGTCGGAACGTGCGCGGATTGCCGCGCTGGACCTTCGCGGCCATGGCGGCAACACGCTCCCCGCCGATCCCCAAACCCTCACGGGCTGGGGCGTGATGCGCGATGACGTGATCGCCTTCCTGGAGCGCAAGGCCCCCAAGGGCACCGTCCTGGTCGGCCATTCCATGGGGGCAACGGTCGCCCTTCTCGTGGCGGCAAAGCGTCCGGAACTCGTTCGCGCGCTGATCCTCGTCGAGCCAGTCATCCTTTTGCCCGGCAAATACCGCTCAATGTTCACCGTGCCCGGCGCGGTGGCGCTCCAGCGTGCCACGCAAACGCTCTCGCGCGAGGCGACCAAACGCCGCGCGACCTTCGAAAGCAAGGAAGCCGCCATCACCCACTTCACCGGGCGCGGCGCGTACAAGACCTGGCGTGACCCCTTCCTCGCCGACTTCGTCGAAGACGGAATTGTGGAGGATGAGGCCGGCGGCTTCCGCCTCGCCTGCCGCCCTGCATGGGAAGCAGCCTGTTACGCGGCCCAGCGCCACCGTCCCTGGCAGGCGCTGCACCGGGCGCGCTGCGACATCACCATATTGCGCGCGCCGGTCGGCTCGACCGTCTCGGACTCGGTGCTGCGGCTGATCTTGCAAAAGCGCCCGCTGACCGTCGTCGAGACCGTGCGCGGATCGACCCATTTCCTGCCGATGGAAGTGCCCTATGCCGTGCGCGACCAGCTTTCGGAGATGATTTCCCGCCACATTGAGGGCTTTGCCCCCGGTGAGGTTTCTCCCGTCCGGCGCAGCCTCAGCGGCAGCTGACCCGTCCCATGCGGGGGCGGCGGATCAAAATTTTCCCTAACTGCGTGAAAATACCACCCGTGGTTGATAGCCGAACCGTTACTCACATCGTTACGCTACCGGAATGGGATTGGAGGGCGATATCCGGCCGGGCGCAGGCTTATGGCGCGAGCAGGCAAGGCTGCTCGCTGAGCGGGAAACCGCGCGCCAGACGCTTTCACGCCCGCAGGCTCGCGCTATCCGGGGCATCCTGGCCGCCATTCTGATCTTCGGCCTGCTCCAGCCGGCCGCGCTTCTGATCCTTCTCCACCGCACGGCGTTCGCGGTGTTTCTGGCCCTCATCCTCTGGCGGCTCGGCCTTGGACTGATGACGGCGATGACCCGTCGCCAGCGCTATCACCCGCCGCTCCCGCCCGGCCTTGATTGCCTTCCCCGCTACACCGTTCTCGTCCCGCTTTACCGCGAGGTGCGCGCCCTGCCGGGGCTGCTGGCCGCCATGCGCAGCCTCGACTATCCGGCCGAGCGGCTGGAGGTGATTTTCCTTGTTGAGGCCGATGACGCCCTCACCCGCGACGCGCTGGACGCGATCTCCCGGCCCGCCCATTTCACCGTGCTGGACATCCCGCCCGGCGGCCCGCGCACCAAGCCGAACGCGCTCAATTTCGGCCTTGCTGCGGCCTCGGGGAGCTACCTCACCATTTATGACGCCGAGGATCGCCCCCACCGCCAGCAACTGCGCGAGGCTGTCTCGGCCTTCTGGCACGGCCCGGATCGCCGCGCCTGCGTTCAGGCGCCGCTGATCGCCTATAACGCCCGGGAGAACTGGATCGCCGCGCAATGGGCGCTGGAATATCGTGTTCTGTTCAACCTCATCCTGCCCGCCATGGGGCGGCTCGCACTCCCCATCCCGCTTGGCGGCACGAGCAATCATTTCCGCGTCGACATCCTGCGGAGCGTTGGCGGCTGGGACGCCTTCAACGTCACAGAGGACGCCGATCTTGGTCTGCGCATCGCCCGCCATGGCTACAGCGTCGGGATGATCACCCGTCCGACGCTGGAGGAAGCCCCGATCTCGATTGGCGCATGGACGGCGCAGCGCTCACGCTGGATCAAGGGCTATGTCCAGACCTGGCTCGTCGCCATGCGCCATACACGCAAGACCCTGCGCGCTGGCGGCGTTGCGGCGCTGGCCTGCATCCATCTGACGCTTGCTGGCTGCGTCCTGTCGGCCCTCGCCCATGGCGCCGCGCTGATCCTCATCGCCGCTTCCCTCGGGATCAGCGGCCCCGCCCTGCCGCTGGCCGATCTTGCGTTGATTGCGGCGGGCCTTGCATCCAACACCCTGCTTTCTCTCCTAGCTCTGCAGGGTCATGCCACCCCGCCGCGACGGACAGTCCTGACCCAGCCCTTGTATTTCCTGCTGTTCACGCCCGCCGCCGTGCGCGCGATCTGGAGCCTCATCCGCGCGCCGCACTACTGGGCCAAGACCGATCATGGCCGCACCCTCGTCGCCGCCCCACCCGTCCAGGCCGATCCGGCGCAGTAAACAAGCAAGTTCGAAGCAATCGACTTCGATTGCGGACGGACACTTGCGCAAGAAAAAATTGCCAAGTTCGAAGCAATCGACTTCGATTGCGCACGGACACTTGCGCAAGAAAGAATGCCAAGTTCGAAGCCATCGCCCCCGATTGCGAACGGACACTTGAAAGCCACTCCAGCAGCAGCCTCACGAGAAACCAAAAACCGCTGCGTCAGGATGGATTCCGTTTTGCCCGGCAATGCTGTAAAGCGCCGGTCATGACAAATGCCCTCGACTGGACCCTGACACTGATCGCGCTGGCGGCCGGCTTTGGCCTGTTCGCATGGTCCAATCACAAGGCCGACCAGCCCGCAGACCCGCTCAAGCCCCGCCTCATTCCGTGGCGCTTCATGATCGTGCTGTCGGGCTTCTTCATCCTTCTGGTCTTTGTCCACATGGCCAACCTGATCGGCGTCGAGACCGGCCCGGACAAGTCACCCTTCGGCCGGATGTAAAGCCCGATACAAAGCAAGCTCGGAGCAACCGGCACCGGCCGCCCGTCGGCCCTCTCCCTGACGCGCGCGGGGCTCACTCATCCGCGTCGAATATGTTCCACGCCTGCGACCCGAATTTCAGCCGGAAGCGCACGAATACGCCGTCGCGCCACAACCCTTCGACGCGGCGGCTGTCGATCGCGGCATAGCTGTAGCCGACGCCGATCATCGCATCGCGTGCAATCACATAGTTCGCCTCTGCGCTCGCGCCCCAGGTCAGTTCCTCAAAGGCGCCATCGGTGAACACGGCCGCATTCACCCCGATATTGAGCTTCGGCGCGACATCCCCGTCAGCCCCGACCTGCCACATCAGCGTCACGCCGCGTTCGTCGACGGCGGGGCGGACCAGCGCGTAATCCTGACCCGCAAACCGTCCCCGCCAGCGCCAGCCATCCGCCACGCGCGCCTGCCCGCCGAGCGACCAGATGTGCCGCGTCTCCTTCAGCCCGGCCGCGTCCTCGACGCGAAACTCATACCAGGCCAGCGTGTTGAACCCGTCCTCGTCCTGC
>JBGSUF010000189.1:0-2666 GCA_041736285.1 Hyphomonadaceae bacterium
GCCTGACCTTCGCCTCCCCGCTCGCCCCACACGCGAACGCCCAGCAACTCATCCGCTCCGAGACCCCGTCCAAGGCCGAGGAAGCCGCCACCAGCCTGCGCCTCGCCTTCGTCGTCACCGGTGACGCCGAGCAGGACCGCATCACCGATGCCGGCCTTCTGGCCCTGTCCATCACCCTCTACCAGCGCACCTCCGTCGAGCCGTCTTTCCCCCACGGCGTCAATCTCGAAACCGACGCGCTGGAATTCTACCCGATCCTGTTCTACGTGCTGCCGGACAATGCGCCTCCGCTGAGCGCCCGCGCCGTTGCCCGCCTGAACGAATACATGGAGCGCGGAGGCCTGCTCATCGTCGACACCCGCGCAGGCGGCACGCCAAATCCGCAGGGCACCCGCCCGCTCGAAGGCATGCTGAACGGCCTCGCCATCACCGGCCTCGTCCCCATGCCGCAGGATCATACGTTGACGCGCACCTTCTATCTCATGACCAGCTTTCCCGGACGGTTTTCCGGCGGCCGGGTCTGGATCGAGGCCGCCGGCGAAGACGCTGAACGCGCCGACACCGCCCGCGTCTCGCGCATCATCGTTGGCGATGCCGACTGGACCGGCGCATGGGCAACCGACGAGCGCGGCCGCACGCTGCTCACGGTCGATGGCGGCGAGGGCCAGCGCGAATACGCCCGCCGCGTCGGCGTCAACCTCGTCATGTATTCCCTCACCGGCACCTACAAGGACGATCAGGTCCACATCCCCGAACTGCTGGAGCGGCTCGGCAAGGACGATGAGGGGCTGCCATCCGGCCCGATCCGCGATGGCGGCGACATGGGAGGCCCGCAATGATCGAGGCGACCCGGATCGGTTTTGATCCATTTCTCGGCTGGCCAGTCCTCTGGATCGCTGTCGCGATTGCGGCGGCGGGCTGGCTTGCCTACCTGATCTTCCGTGGCCGGGCGTGGCTGTCGCGCGGGGCGGCCCTGACCGTCCTCGCTCTCGCCCTCGCAAACCCCGTCATCATCGAGGAGGAGCGCCAGCCCCTCACCTCCATCGCGGCCATCATCCTTGACCGCTCCGAAAGCATGAGCTTTGGCGACCGCGCCGCCCTCGCCAGCGCCGCCCGTGACGCCCTCACAAGCGCCGGCGCTGCGCTTGAGAACATCGAGCTGCGTTTCATCGAGAGCGATCCGCGCGCCGACGAGACCCGCCTTGCCGGCGCGCTCGAAGCCCTCATGGCCGATGTCCCGCGCGACCGTATCGCCGGAGCCGTCCTCATCACCGACGGCCAGGTTCACGACCTGCCGGGCGACCTCTCCACCCTCGGCGCTTTCGGTCCGGTCCATTCGGTCATCGTCGGCGACCCGGAGGCCGGTGACCGCCGCATCGCCATCCTTGGCGGGCCGAGCTTCGACATTGTCGGCGAGACGGCCACCTTCACCATCCGCGCTGACGATCCGGCGGGCGGGGACGTGCCCGTCATCGTGTCCCTGAACGGCGAGGTGATCGAGCGGCTGAACATTCCCGTCGGGCGCGAGTTTCCGCTCGCCGTCGAGATTGCCCGGCGCGGCCCCAACGTCCTCGTCGTGGAGACCCCCGAAGGCCCGCGCGAGCTGACCCTTGCCAACAACCGCACCGCCGCCACCGTCAACGGCGTGCGCGACCGCCTGCGCGTGCTGCTGATCACGGGGGAGGCCCACGCCGGTGCCCGCGTCTGGCGTGACCTCCTGAAATCCGATCCGCAGGTCGATCTTGTCCAGTTCATCATCCTGCGCCCGCCGACCAAGACAGACGGCGCCGCGATCGAGGAACTCGCCCTCATCCCCTTCCCGACCGATCAGCTGTTCAACGACAGCCTGCAGGATTTCGACCTCATCATCTTCGACCAGTATGAGCGGCGCGGCGTCATCACCTTCCAGTATCTCGCCAACATGGCCGAATATGTCGAAAACGGCGGCGCGCTTCTGGTCGTCGCAGGCAGCGACTATGCCAGCGGCGGCAGCCTCTACCGCACCGCGCTCGCCTCCATTCTCCCGGTCCGGCCCACGGGCCGCGTCGTCGAGGGGCCGTTCCGCGCCGAGCTCAGCGCGACCGGCAGACGCCATTCCGTGACCGCCCCGCTCGGCGCGGTGAGCGGCGCAGGGCCGGACAATTGGGGCTCATGGTTCCGCTTCATCGAGGGCGAGACGACCAATGGCGATGTGCTGATGCAAACGCCCGGCGGCCAGCCGCTTCTGGTGCTCGACCGTGTCGGCGACGGCCGTGTCGGCGTGGTGATGACCGATCAGATCTGGCTGTGGGCGCGCGGCTATGAGGGCGGCGGCCCGTTCGCGGAACTCATCCGCCGTTCGGTCCACTGGCTGATGGCCGAGCCGGAACTTGAAGAGCGCAAGCTGGAGATGATCGCGGGCGAGGAAACTATCGACCTTGCCCTCTTCCTCCTGGACGAGCCCGCTGCCACCCTCTCGGTCGAGACCCCGACGGGCGCAATCCTCACCCCGTCATGGACGCGCGGCAGCGACGGCGTTTACCGCGCCAGCGTGCCGAGCGCCGGTCTTGGCCTCTACCGCGCCCGCGCCGGAGACCTGGAAGCCGTCACCCTGAACGGCCCGGCCAATCCCGCCGAATATGCCGACCTGTCGGTGACCACTGAACGCCTCGCCCCGCTGGCCGAGG
>JBGSUF010000387.1:0-8022 GCA_041736285.1 Hyphomonadaceae bacterium
GCGGCGCGTGGCGGCCGACGAATCGCTCGCCGACATGCCGTTCTGGGACCGCGTCGCCACACGGCGCTTCATCGCAGACCTGATGGCGCAGCAGATGCGGCTTGCCCGCGCCGCCTTCCGCGCCAGCCCGGACGCGACCGGCGACCCTCTGAGGGACTGGCTTGCCCCACGCGAGAATGAGCGGCAGAATCTGGTCGAGGGAATTCGCGCCAAGGGGGAAGGTGGTTGGACTTTTGCGAAATTCGCCCTTGCAGCAGATGACATTCGTCGATTCATGGACAATGGTGGGGGCGTCTGACAGCGCTGCCAGGCGGCGCAGGCTCCGAAATGGCTGCGCTGGCTGCTGGTCGCTGTCGGCACGGTGTGTGGTGCCCGGCGAAGTCCTCGCCGATGCGCCACGGCAAGAGGGAAACGAAAATGCGGATCGATCAGGATCTAATGTTTCGGGATGGGACGCCGGAGGATGCCGAAGCGCTTGCGCGCATCGGCAGCGATACTTTCGCCGAAACCTTCGGCCACACCTACCGTCGCGAAGACCTCCATCGCCACCTCAGCAGCGCCTTTTCCAGAGAAGCCCTTGCGGAGGAACTGGCCGCGCCCGGCGTTGAATTCCGCATTGCCCAGTCCGGGCGCCGCATGGTGGCCTATGCCAAGATCGGCCCGGTCCGGCTCCCGATCGAGACCGGCGCGCGCGAGGCACTGGAGTTGCACCGCATGTATGTCCGCGCGTCCGAGCAGGGTGTCGGCGTCGGACGCATTCTCCTGACATGGGCGATCAACCGCGCCCGGGAACGCGGCGCACAGGACATGTATCTCGGCGTCTGGCAGGAAAACGAGCGTGCCATCGCCGTCTATCAGAGCCGCCAGTTCGAGATCATCGGCGAGTACAAATACCGCGTCGGCGACCATTACGATGACGAGTTCATCATGAAAAAGTCATTCGACTGACGGCCAGGGTTCAGGCACGAACGACAACAGCGACAGGGGCAGGCCGCCCGGCATGGCCGGTGACGGATTAGGGCGAAGCGTCATGAACGGGACTTCCACCACATCCGCGCTCCCGGGGCTGTGCGCCCTTGTCGGCGATGCACCGCACACATGGATCATCGTCAATGCGCTGCGCCAGCATTTCGGGCATTTCCCGATCCTTCTGGAGGACGGTGAAAGCCCGGACGTGTTCTGGGGCCGTCGCAAGCGCCTGCTCGGCGGCGGCGCCGTGTTCAGCCAGAAGCTTGCGGGCCTTGCCGCAAAGCCGCTGAAACCGCTCGCCCGCAAGCGCCTGACAGAAATCCTCTCCCGACCCGGCGTCGACACCTCCATTCCGGAGGGCGTGACCCGCGTGGCCAGCGTCAACGCGGCCGAAACCCGCGACCATCTCGCCCGGATCGCCCCGCGCGCCGTCTTCGTCTGCTCGACGCGCATGCTCGGCGCAAAGACGCTGACCGCCACGCCCGCGCCCTTCGTCAACTATCACTCGGGCATCAACCCGGCCTATCGCGGCATGTATGGCGGCTATTTCGCCCGCGCTCAGGGTGATGAGGAGAATTTCGGCACGACCTTCCACCTCGTCGACACAGGCGTCGATACCGGCGGCATCCTCGCCCAGTGCCGCATCCGCCCGACCCGCGCCGACAATTTCCACACCTATGTGCCGCTGATGGCCGCCGAGAGCCGGGAGACCGCGATCGCAACCCTCACGCGCGTGCTGGCCGGCGACACGTCGACCATCGAGACCGACCTGCCCTCACGGCAATGGTACGGCCCGACGCTGTCGTCCTACCTGTGGACCGGCCTCAGTCGCGGCGTGTGGTAGGGTCTTCGGGAAGATAGGCCGTGCGCAGGCCCGGTATCGCCTCGACCCTGATCAGCAGGCGCCGGAGGGTCGGCCCGTCCGCCACGCTTCGTCCCGCTTCATCGAGGATGACATAGCGCCCCGCACGCTTGATCAGGCGAAAGCGTCGCCAGTGCGCGCGGGTGCGATAGATCGAGACCTCCTGCACAGGCTCGCCGACGCTGGCCCAGCCGCACCAGACATGGTTCTCCGGCAGGCTGCGCCAGATCGCATCGAGCAAGGACATTTCCTTGGCCGAGAAGACATCATCGCCGGTCATGATCGCCTGATCCGTCATGAGCGCACACGAACACGCCCGAAGAATCAGTGTCAAGCGGGTGCAGAAATGGGTCGTGCCTCAGTCTGAATTTTCAGCGTCCGCGTCAGGCCCATGACAGTCATCCACGCCGCCAGCCGAAACGACGTCGATTGGCCCTTTGCGGACACTCGCTCCATCAGCTAAATCCATAAGATGCCCAGCGACGAAAATATCGAGCATCGGTTCTTCTTGGTATCGCCCGGACCACGTCCGCCATTCGGCGAAGTGGTGGATTATGTCTTTGGTCCACGAGTTAACGTGGACACGGAAGGCAATAGCGCGACACCAAAATCCGTTGATTGGACGTGGCTTTATATGGCGCTACGACCGGAGATGAAGCCTTTGGTTGAGGTCTTCCCTTGGCAAGAGGACGCAACAGTTCTTTGTGTAAGTTCTGAGGATGAGGAGCTCGCGCGCAAAACTGTAGAGTACCTGCATCAGCGTTGCGGCGGTACGCTCGGACTAACGCCACCGGCCAACTGTTAGGTCCGCTGTTGGCGATAGTCTGCCTGTTGAGGCGTGGGTGTCGAGTGGCTGAGTTTTACAAACAATAGCCGGTCGGTTTTCAAACTGAGGCACTCGCCGGGAATGTTTGCCGCCGCAGGCTCAGTCCCGGCCCAGCGTCGGCGGGGCGATGACCGAATTGCCGGGCGAACCATTGGTCTCGGCGACACCGTTCGGGAATAGCATCTTGGGATACCATCGGTCGTCGGCCCCGCCGCATCCCTGCTGGTTCATGTCGACTTCGACAAAACGCTCCCTGAACCGCCCCTCCACGCCGCTGTCGAGCGAGCGCACGCGCGGAAAGCCGCCATAGACGTTGACGAGGTTCACCTGCATCTGTTTCCACGTGTCCGAACGCGGATTGAGCGCTTCAGCCTCATCGAGCTTGACCACGGCAAAGACGATTTCCATCACCACTTCCGTGCCGTCCCAGGTCTCGGCCAGGAAATACAGCCGCGAGCGATGGAAGAATTCGTCTGCGTTCTGGGGAATGGCAGGCTGGGTCACATAGCAGCCGACACGCCGCAGCGACTGCGCCCCCTCCCATACGCCGCTGAGCGGATCCCTGACGACATCGCCCCTGGGATTGGCTGCGAAGACCAGCCCGCGCGGATCAGCATAGCGCGCGTCGGCGTAAAACAGCGTGTCGAGGACGCCCGTTCCCAGCGATTGTCCGCTCGCGCCCTTGATCTGGTGGAGCAGTCCCCGGTGCATGAAGTCGATCATCACGTCCGAATTGGGATGATACACTTTTCGCCCATAATCGGGCTCGCAGTATTTTTCATCCGGCATGCGCTGGAACGGTCCCGTGCTGCCGAGCAACTCAAAGCAGCCGCCCTGATAGAGCGCATACCGGCGCACACTGGCACCGCGGCCCAGCTGGTTGCGAACCGGAATGCTCGTCCCGTTGCTGAGATCGAGGAATTGCGTCGCCGACCTCGGCCGGGCTGACGCTGACGCCGGCCTTGCGACCGGCTCAACCAGCGTCGCCGTCAGGGCTTTTTTTTTAAGCTCGCTGAGTCAACGCCCATTTCGCCGAGGTCGCTGAGGATCGACGTATCGAAACATGTGGTGAAGTCAAACGCGTCCCGCCCCTGCTTGCGCTGGTAGAAGGCGTAGCTGATCATCGCCCTGTCCCACCGGTTCAGCGACAGCTTGTCGAACGATCGCGCCACGGTGGCGCATCCGTCGACGAATTTTTCGTTGTTCTCCGGCGAGACCGCGAGCCAGTTGGAGAGGTTTCCGGCGCCTTCGCCGAACTCGCCGGACACAAAATCATAGACCGACTTGCCCGCCGCGACCTGCGTCCCGAAAACCGTGTTCGGAGATTGCGGGGAGGCGAAGGGCGGGTGCTGGTGGATCGGCGCCGTGAACAGGCTGGACCGCGTGCCAAGATCGACCCTGAGAACGCTGTCGAACTGGCCGGCAACGTCGCCAATGTCGAATTTCAACCCGACATCGGCCCCTTCATCGGCCGAAAAGACCAGCGTGCGCGTGAAAGCCTCGCGCTTCTTGACGTCAAATTTGGTGATCAGCCGGTTGAGCAGATCGTCGGCGGACTTGGATGGCAGGGCCGAGAGCGTCTCATTGCTGACAATGGTGCCGATATCGGTCAGCACCTCGAACAGGTCGGAACTGGTGTCCTTCGTTGCCCAGAAGCTGACGGACACCGAAACATTGCTCCCGGCCATGCTGATAGGAAAATATGCGCTTTCCCGCCCGCCGGAATTCACCCGGATTTCGCAGCCCTTGTCCTCGTCATAGGTCATTGCGAGCAGCGGAAGTTCGACAATCTTGCCGATCTTGTCATCGCCGGAAACCACTTCCAGCGACAGGCCAGCCGTTGCCTTCCGGTCGACCACGATCTCGGTCAGGCTCGCAAGGATGCCTTTGCTCGGGCAGACGCCGGAGGTGGTGTCAAATCCCTCAAAGGTCGGCACGACGAAGCCGTAAAGATATTCACCCGACCGGTTCGTGCCGGCATTGTCGGTGAAGCTGAAGCGCTGGTTCTGTTTGACGAGTTGCACATAGGTGCCGCCGCTCACAACGCCGATTGCGCGCTGTATCTCGCCCTCCAGCCCGACAGTCGTTGTTTGTGGTGGTGGTGCGATGGTCGCGCCGTCGTTCGACGTGGTCTCGCATCCGGTCGTCATTGCCAGTCCGGCAATCGCCAAAGCACCAATTCGCAACATTCCGGACCCCCATCTTTTGTTAATCTACTTTAACCTTTCGGTGAACTGTCGGTCAAGGTCGCCAACTCGGCGTAATGGCGCTTTACTTCCCCTCGAACACCCCCATCTTGGCGACCTCAAACCAGCCCGGGCGGGCGAGGCATTTCAGGAGCGACGCGCATGACAAAGCCAGCCAAGGGCGAAACCGTTCTCCTCACCGGAGCAACCGGCTTTATCGCATCCCACACCATCCTCGCCCTGCAGGACGCCGGTTACACCGTGCGCGGCACGGCGCGGTCTGCCGATCGACGCCCGGCCCTCGAAGCCACGCTCTCGGCCTACGCCGGACGGCCGGTCAGCATCGAACTCTTCCCCGCCGACCTGATGCGCGATGATGGCTGGCGCGCGGCCGCGACAGGCTGCGACCACATCATCCACATGGCATCGCCTTTGCCGACCAATGGACCACAGGACGCCGACGATCTGATCGTCCCGGCGCGCGAGGGCACGCTGCGGGTGATGAGGGCAGCGCGCGAGGCCGGCGCCAGGCGCATCATCGTCACCTCATCCTTTGCCGCCGTCGGCTATGGCTGGGGCGACAAGCGGCCGGCCATGCTCACCGAGGAACACTGGTCCAACCCGGACAATTTTGCCGACAACACGGCCTACACGCGGTCAAAGGCCATCGCCGAGAAAGCCGCATGGGAATATGCCCGCGCGCACAGCCTGAACATGACAACCATTAACCCCGTGGCCGTTCTCGGGCCGGCAATGAGCGCGGACGTGTCCGCCTCGCTCGAACTCGTCAGCCAGCCAATGCTGAAGAAGCTGCCGCTCATCCCGCGCATCAGCTTTGGCATCGTCGATGTCCGGGATGTGGCCGACGCGCATGTGCTGGCCCTCGAAAACCCCGCCGCCATTGGTGAGCGCTTCATCGTGACGGATGAAGTGTTGTGGTTCGCCGACGTGATGGACGTCCTGCGGGAGGCCTATCCCAAGCGCGGCCTGGCGTCCGGGCGGATGCCGGACTGGCTGTTGAGGCTTCTGGCCAACGTCAACCCGGTGGTCAAACAGATCATTCCCGAGCTTGGCCAGTTCCGGAACGTGACCAGTGCGAAGGCTCGCGACATGCTGGGCTGGTCGCCCCGCCCGGCCCGCGAAGCCATCCTCGCCAGCGCGCAGAGCCTCGTCCAACTCGGCCTTGTCTGAAGCCAGCTGGGAGCCGCCGGAATGGGCTGCGAACGGATGACCGCAAGGAAATAAGCCCCCTCAAGCAGGGTCGGCCCGCTTCAGGCGGCGCGCCCCCGAGCGTCAGGTGGCGACCTCCGAAACGGCACTTTCGGTGACCGAACGATAAGCGTGCCAGCTTGCAAGGCCGACCCACGGGAAAACAAAGGCCAGCCCGATGAACAGGGTCGCGATACCGAGCGCTGTGAGGGCCGCAATGATGATCGCCCACAGCATCATCGCCGCCGGGTTGCGCCGCACCGCCGCGACGCTCGCGGCCATTGCGGAGAACACATCCGTCCGCCGGTCCAGCAGCATCGGCGCGGAGATCGCCGAGATCGCAAAGGCGGCCGCCGCGATCACCCCGCCGACAAGAGTGCCGATGATCGCCATCGTCATGCCGTTTGGCGTGTTCAGCAGGAAATCGCCGAAGTCCTGCATGCCCTGATAAGTCCGGAAGCTGAACATTGCGTAGAGCACCTGCGCCAGCCTCACCCACAGCACATAGAGAATGGCCAGCGCCATTCCGAGATAGGCCAGTTGCATCGGCGAGCGGGCCCGCGCCAGAAGCATGGAGCGGATCGTCACCGTCTCCCCCTGTTCAAGGCGGCGGGCGCATTCATAAAGCCCCGTCGCCAGCAGCGGGGCGAGGATCAGAAACCCGCCGGCCAGCGCAAACAGCCAGCTTCCCAGGCCAGCCTGAAACAGCCCGTAGGCGATCAACCCACTCGCCAGCGTGAAACCGAGGCCCAGTATGAAGCATGGCCAGAAGGCCCGGCGAAAATCCTGCGCGCCGCGTGCCAGCCATCCCCACGGCGCATCGCGTCCAACGCTGTTGATCTGAACCATGTTTTCTCCTCCCGCGCGGGCGAATGGCATTGTCGGCCACGCTCACGTCTGGCCAATCTGGCGCGCCTGGCGGCGTGGCCGCTTGACGCGCATCAATTTCGACGCCGAAAGCGGCGTTCAGACCGTTCGGAGATGAAGTCCGTTCGTGCAAAACACGCTCGAATCGGCAATAGCTCCGGAATGATTGCAACGCTTCAGTCCATGGCCGGTGAAATCGGTGCATTGCTCGCAGGTATCTCGACCGGGGCGGCCTGGGTCGTCGCGATCGTCGCGCCGAACGTCTCCTATGACCGGCTCGATGCCTCCCGCGCCGATGGCCATGTCCGGCAGCTCATCATAACGGCGTCGACCCCGATTGCGGCCCTCCTACTGGCCGCGACGGCGCTCGGCATCCTGTCCGGCCATATCGGCGCCGCCGTCACGGCCGGCCTGGCCGCCTTCGGTTTTTTCACCAATCGTTGGACACTGGCACCGCGCAAGCGCGGCGAAGTCCCCCCCGGCGTGCGCCAGCGCAAGAAGAGCCAGCGCGTTGTCGCGGTCAGCCTGACGCTCATCTTCACGCTCGTTGCGGCTACCTCAGCCGTCATGGCCGCGTTCGGCGTCTGAAGCCCGGCGAGCGGCGCGGCGCCACCCGCATCGCGGTGATCGGCTCAGCGCCGCCTGCTTTCCGGCAGCGGCTTGTCATCATCCTCGATCAATATCCGCGCGGCGTCGCCATCCGGGTCATCGAACTGGCCGCTGCGCAGCATCCACAGGAAGGCCAGAAGCCCGATCACCCCCAGCCCCAGCGCCACCGGGATCAGGAACACCATCGAATTCATGCGGCTTTCTCCTCGTCCTTCGCGCCGCCCTTCAGCCGCAGCGCATTCAGCGTCACGATGACAGAGCTTGCCGACATTGCGAGCGCTGCCACCAGCGGTGTCGCAAACCCCGCCACCGCGATCGGCACCGCGATCATGTTGTAGACCGCAGCCAGCGTGAAATTCTCCAGCATCCGGCTGCGTGCGGCTTTGGCCACGTCCAGAATGCCGCCAATGGCTGTGAGGCCGCCGCCCGAATACACCGCGTCCGCCGCCGACTGCGACACATCCATCGCCCCGCCCGGTGCCAGGGCCGCATGC
>JBGSUF010000004.1:0-2818 GCA_041736285.1 Hyphomonadaceae bacterium
ATGCCGACCGCGCGGGCGGCGCAGGCTTCTGCATCTTCAACGATGTCGCCGTCGCGGCGCACCACCTTCTGGATCGGGGCCACGTTGCCCGCATCGCCGTCATCGACTGCGACGTGCACCAGGGCGACGGCACCGCCCGCATCTTTGCCGACGACCCGCGCGTCTACACGTTTTCAATTCATTGCGAGCGCAACTGGCCGGTCCGAAAGGCCCGTTCCGCCCTCGACATCGGCCTCGACGAGGGCACAGGCGACACCGTTTATCTGGACACGCTGAAGGACGCCCTGCGCCGTGTGCTCGACGCCGCCCGCCCCGACATCGTGTTCTACAATGCCGGCGTCGATCCCCATGTCAGCGACCGGCTCGGCAAGCTCGCGCTGAGCGATGAGGGCCTCACCGCCCGCGAAGCCCTCGTCACCGAAGAAATCCATGGCCGCGCAGGCCTGCCACTCGTCGGCGTCATCGGCGGGGGCTATGATACCGACATCGACGCCCTCAGCCGTCGCCATGCATTGATCGCGCACGCCTTCGCCGAGGCTTCCGGTTGAGGACGCCTGTGGTCGGCCGGGTGGAAACGGCCGACCGTCCAGCCAGCGAGAAATGCCAGACATGACCCCGCCACCGCCCGCCGCAAATGCCTTCGCCAGATGGTTCTGGCGCGCGATTGGCGTTTTCGCCTTCGTGCTCGGTGTGATCGGCGTCGTGCTGCCCGTCTGGCCGACAACCGTGTTCTGGATTCTGGCCGCCATCGCCTTTGCGCGGTCCGATCCGATCTGGCGGGACTGGCTCTATGCCCGCCCGCGAATTGGCCCGCGCATCCAGACATTCGTGGAAACCGGCCGCCTCGACGCAAACGCGAAGTCCGCCGCCCTTATCGGCATGTCGCTGGCATGGGCGATCACAGCGGCGCTGTTCTGGGGCCGCTGGTGGATCATCGCGATCGCCGCCGCCGTCATTGGCGCCGGCGCGCTCTATGTCTCCACCAGACCGTCGCCGCCGCCGCCTCAGCCTCCGCTCTGAACGTCGCCGGTCCGGACAGCACGACATCCTTTCTTTCAGCCTGCAAAGCTGCTATTGACCCTTTATGCTGTTGCGCTTGTGCATGATTGCCAGCCTTGTCATCGCGGCCCTCCTCGGCCCGGCGAGCGGCCTTGCCCATTGTGCAGCCCAAATGCAGGCCGACATGAGCCAAACGTCGGCCGCATTCTCATCAGAAGCAGCCCTGATGCCTTGCCATGATGCTCAGGCGATGGCGGCAAAGAGCGCCATGCCCGATGGCGCTGGCGATGGGGATGGCGATGGCGATGGCGACCAAACGCCCGCCGGAGACACTGCCCAGCCCCTGTGCTGTTGCCACGCCCTCTCAGGCCAGTCCCTGCTTGCCGCTCCGGGCGCCGAAGCCGACCCGGCCATCCTCGTGGCAGCATGGCTGATCGCGCCCGGGCAAAGTGCCCGCACGCTCGCCACCGGCTTCGAACCTCCCCCTCCGCGCGCCTGATCCTGACCCGTTATCGTCTCGATCAACGACAGGAAACACAATGAAAATCAGAACTTTAGCGGCCGTTTACGCGGCCTCTCTCGGCGTGCCGCCACTGGTCGCCGAGGCCCGCCCCGTCTCCTATCCGGGAGGGTGGACCGTCATGCAGCAAAATAGCGGCGATGCCAGTTCGCTACACATCCACTATTCGCCCACATTCTCCGATTCCATTAGGCTGTATGCCGAAAGCAACTGGGCGAACGACTGGCGTTTCGCTGGCTTGCAGTACAACCGCCTCATCAAGCGCTGGAACATGCCCTCGGCTCAGGCCAACGCCTATTTCAAGCTTGCCGCAGGCGGCGCGCAACCGTTCGGCGGCGGCGACACAAGAGCAGCCGCCTTCGTCGGATTCGCAACGGATTGGGAAACCCGGCGGTGGTTCCTGTCCTACGAGACCCGCGCCTACGCTCTCGGTTTCGACGAGACCGCGATGCAGTCGGCACGGGTCGGAATCGCGCCCTATGTCGGTGATTACGGGGATGTCCACACCTGGCTGATGCTGGAGGCCGAGCACCAGCCGGAAGCCGACGAGCCCGTCACCCTCACACCCATCATCCGCCTCTTCTACGGCGTGCAGTTGCTGGAATTTGGCTACACGCCGGCAACCGAAGCTTATCGCCTCAACTACATCATCCGTTTCTGAAAGGACTGAACCCATGAAAACGCTCCAAACTCTCGCCCTCGCCCTCGGCCTGTCATTCGCCGTTTCCTCAGCGGCGCTGGCGCAACAATCCACGCCGCCAGCCGTGCCCTCTGTCGCCCCCGCAACCGAAACAACGGCCACCGCGACCCTGATCAAAGCCCGCGTGAACGGAATGGTCTGCGACTTCTGTGCGCAGGCCGTCGAGAAGGTATTCCTTCGCGAGGACGCGGTGGACACCGTCACCATCGACCTTGATGACGGCACGATCGCCATCATCCTGAAGCCCGGTCAGGCGCTGGGCGATGAGCGCATCGCCGAACTGGTGAAAAAGTCCGGCTACGCCCTCGTGTCCATCGACAGAACCGCCGCATGACCGGGGCGCAGGACCGTCAGCCGACAGCGCCGAGCCTTTTGCCGGCCACGCTGTCGCTGTTCACCTCGATGTCGACGCTGATCTGCTGCGCCCTGCCGGCCTTGCTGGTCAGCCTCGGCATGGGCGCCGTGATGGCGGGGCTGATCGAGACCGTCCCGCAAGTCACCTGGCTCGGACGCCACAAGGAGGCCGTCTTCGCCGTGACCGGACTTGTCCTGCTTGCGGCGGGGGCCTGGCAGTGGCACGCGCGCAGCCTTCCCTGCCC
>JBGSUF010000042.1:0-4798 GCA_041736285.1 Hyphomonadaceae bacterium
GGCCGCCGTCTGCGCGCTGCGGGGCATCAGGAAGAACTGCAGCTTGCCGCCGCCCTCGAACTCGCCTTGCACGGCCGCCCGCGCGTCGATCACCTCGAATGCCCCGTCCAGAAAGCCCGTCCGCGCCTGCATCTCTTCCAGCGCAACCAGCGTCTCGGTCATCCGCGCATCACCGGGCAGTCGCACCAACACGTCGCCGCCAAGCCGCAGGCTCCAGCGGCGATCCGATATCCGCGCCGCGCTCGTCATCCGCCCGGCCACCGAAGGCGCCGCCTCAAGCGCCGCCAGCAGAGCCGGCAGGGCCTTCGGCGCACCTTCGCCATCAATGCGCAGCAGTGTCGCCAGTTCGGGCGAGACGGTGCTCAGCAGTTCTTCGTCGGCCCGCCCCGTGTCGTCGACCGCGCGCCAGCCGTCCTGTCCATGCCAGAGCGCCGCGGGCCGCGCCGGATCGGCAATCACCAGAATGGTGTCCGGCCAAAAGCGGTGGACACGCACATTCGCCACCCGTCCCGCCGCCTCGACGCGCTGGCGCACCTCATGCGGATCGGCGCGGAACATGTTCTCGCCCGGCTCGACCATCACGGCCGCCCGCACGCTCTGTTCGATGTCCGGGGCATGCTCCAGGCCGACAACGCGCACCTGCGCCACCGACAGCCCCAGCATCCGCGCACCGGCATCCATGACACTGCCCGCCCGGCGCTCCACGACCGACATCGACCCGCCCATCCATGCGGCCGATGCGACGATCAGCGCCGCGATCACGACAAGGCCGAACACCACCGACGATGCGCGCACCTGCTCGCCGGAATAGGCGTTTTCATTCGTCCTGCGGCTGGCCTGCTGGGATTTTTTCACCGGGGGCATGAAGCATCCTCAATCATCCACGACACAAGGTCGGGAAAGCTTATGCCCAGATGGGCCGCCTGCTCGGGCACGAGCGAGGTCGGCGTCATGCCGGGCTGCGTGTTCGTTTCCAGTATCACCAGCCTGTCGCGGGCCTCATCATAGCGAAAGTCCGACCGCGACACGCCCCGGCAGCCCAGCGCCCGATGCGCCAGGAGCGAGGCGGCAAGCGCCCTCTCCGTCACGCGACGCGGCAGGTCTGCGGGGACCACATGTCGTGATCCTCCATCTGCGTATTTTGCGTCAAAGTCGTAAAACTCCTTTAACGTCGTGATTTCCGTCACGGCGAGCGCGCGATCTCCCATCACCCCGACCGTGAGTTCGCGCCCGGGAATGTATTCCTCCGCCATCAGCCGGTCGCCATAAGCCCAGTCGTCTGACAGCAGCACCTGCGCCGGGGCATTGGCACCCTCGCGCACCATCACGACGCCAAAGCTTGAACCCTCCGCCACCGGCTTGATCACATAGGGCGGCGGCAGGGGGTGCGCCCGCGCCGCCTCGGCCCGGTTCACGGCCACGTCGGCGGCGATCTCAAGTCCCGCCTGTGCATAGACGGCCTTGGACTTGCGCTTGTCCATCGCCAGCGCCGATGCCAGCACGCCGGAATGGCTGTAGGGTATGCCCATCACCTCGAACACGCCCTGCACGCAGCCGTCCTCGCCCCATGGACCGTGCAGCGCATTGAGGATCACATCCGGGTCGGCCGCCTCAAGCTGGCTGGCAAGGTCGCGCCCGGCGTCGATCAGGACGACATCATAACCCGCCTCGCGCGCAGCCTGTGCCATGCCCTTGCCCGATGACAGCGACACCGGCCGCTCCGAAGACCACCCGCCATAGACCACTGCAATGCGCTTCATTCCGCCATTCCTTTTCGGTCCGTTCCCGGATTTCGATTAACCTTAAGTGCCCTCTGATTAAGACGATGCTACCGGAACCCGGCTTTCCGCAGGCAAAGCCGGGTCAAAGCGGCGGCAAAGCTTGACAATCACCCTGAACCGCATCATCTGCCTTCCATCGCCACTGCGGAACACCGCACATGGGCGGGGTCAGCGTGAAGCGCATTGGAGCCATTCCCGGCTTCGGCTCGTGACCTTCGCACCTTCAGGCGAAAACATCATTCCAGATTACGCCCTGATTCACGCGGGTCGTTGAACCCGAGCGCCGCGAAGCAGAGACCCTGCGACGCC
This sequence comes from Hyphomonadaceae bacterium, assembly GCA_041736285.1. Classification (GTDB taxonomy): domain Bacteria; phylum Pseudomonadota; class Alphaproteobacteria; order Caulobacterales; family Hyphomonadaceae; genus JBGSUF01. The sequence goes on from JBGSUF010000042.1 coordinate 2,091, forward strand.
TTGTTGGGCTGCGCGCGCTCCCCGCTACTGAAAGAACACAAGACAGATGAATTTCTCCGACATGAACTTCGCCGGACCGATCGCCGATGCGCTGGCCGCCGAAGGTTACACCACACCCACACCGATCCAGGTTCAGGCCATCCCGATCGTGCTGCAGGGCCGCGACCTTCTCGGCATCGCCCAGACCGGCACCGGCAAGACGGCCGCCTTCGCCGTCCCCACGCTCGACCATCTCTCACGCAATGCGAGGCCGCTGACGAAGCGCTCGGCCCGCGTTCTCGTGCTGGCCCCGACCCGCGAACTGGCCAGCCAGATCGCCGAGAGCTTCCGCATCTACGGCCAGAATCTCCGCCTCTCGGTCCAGACTGTGTTCGGCGGCGTGCCGATCCGTCGCCAGATGACGCAGGTCGCCAATGGTGTTGACGTGCTCGTCGCCACGCCGGGCCGCCTGATCGACCTGATCGAGCAGCGCGCGCTGATCCTCTCCGGCGTCGAAGTCCTCATCCTTGATGAGGCCGACCAGATGCTCGATCTCGGCTTCATCCATGCTCTGCGCAAGATCGTCGCCCTTGTTCCGAAAAAGCGCCAGACACTGTTTTTTTCCGCGACCATGCCCAAGAGCATCGAGGAACTGGCCGGCAAATACCTCACCGATCCGGCGCACGTCGCGGTCGCGCCCGTCGCGACCACCGCCGAGAAGGTCGACCAGCGCGTCGTTTACGTCCAGCAGCGCCTCAAGCCCTCGCTCCTGACGCGGACGCTGACCACTGTCAGCCATGATCGTGTGCTCGTCTTCACCCGCACCAAGCACGGCGCCGACCGCGTCGTCCGCCAGCTTGCCCGCGATGGCATCACCGCCGCCGCCATCCATGGCAATAAGAGCCAGCCGCAGCGGGAGAAGGCTCTCGCCGCCTTCCGTGAGGGCACGTGCCGCGTGCTGATCGCGACCGACATTGCCGCCCGCGGCATTGACGTTGACGGTATTAGCCTCGTCGTGAATTTCGACCTGCCCAACGTGCCGGAACAATATGTTCACCGCATCGGCCGCACCGCCCGCGCCGGCGCTTCGGGGCTTGCCGTCTCGTTCTGCGCCGATGACGAGAAGCCCTACCTCAAGAGCATCGAGAAGCTGACACGCCAGCGCCTGTTTGCCGAGAACGCGCCGACCGATCTCGCGCCGCCTGTCGAAACCCAGCAGGACCGCGACCGTGACCGCGAACACAGCGATCAGTCCCGCCAGCGTCGTCCGCAGGGTGGCCAGCGCAGTGGCGGCGGCTCCGGCCAGGGCAACAAGCCGAAATCAGCCTCCCAGGGCAACCGCCAGAGCGCCTTTGCAGGTGGCGGCCAAAGTGGCGGTCAGGGTGGCGGGCAAGGTGGTGGCCAGCGCCGCCGCCGCAAACCCTCCCCCGCCAACGCCTGACACCCGACACCTGACGCCTGACGCGTCGGCAGCGCCGAAAATCCTTCAGCCACCAGCCCCCCGTGACCGCGCTCACGGGGGGCTTTTGCGTCCGCTGAGCAATTTCCTCGCAACCATGCATCTGCCCGCGCGTTCGATCGCACATGCAGAACAAAGATGATTTCGCCGAAACCTCCGCGCCCACGTCCCCCGACAGGGATCCCCAGAAAGACCCGGCCGACAGCCATATATCGGCTGAGGAGCAGGTCGAGGCGGGGGAACTCACGCGGCTGAAGTCGCGCGTCGTTTACGAGATCATTCGCCAGGAGGGCGAGTCCGAGCTGGCCCGTCCGCAATCCTCGATCTGGTGGTCGGGGCTTGCCGCCGGCCTGGGCATTTCCCTGTCGCTGATGACGGAGGCGATGCTTCGCGCCCATCTGCCAGACACGATGTGGCGGCCCATCGTGGAGAATTTTGGCTACACGGCGGGCTTCCTCCTCGTCATCCTGTCGCGTCTGCAACTGTTTACCGAGAACACCATCACCGCCGTCCTGCCAACGTTGGCCAGCCCGAGCCGCCGCACCGTTCTCGGCACCGGCCGCCTGTGGCTCACCGTATTTGCAGCCAACATGGTCGGCACGTTTCTCGCGGCGCTGCTCATCGGCTATGGCGGCATACTCACCCCGGAAGTGACAGCCGCCGCCGTCGACATCAGCCACCATGTCGCGGGCTGGGGCGCCTCGGAGACCTTCATGAAGGCCATTCCCGCAGGTTTCCTGATCGCCGCCCTCGTCTGGATGCTGCCAAGCTCGGAGGGCAGCGAATTCTGGGTGATCGTCTTCTTCACGTGGATCATCGCCTTTGGTGACATGGCCCACGTCGTCGTCGGCTCAGCCGAGCTTTTCCTCCTCGCCGTCCTTGGCGAAGCGGATATCGTCAAGCTGGTCGGCATCAATCTCCTGCCTGCGCTTGCCGGGAACATCATCGGCGGCGCCGGCCTGTTCGCCATGCTGGCCTGGGGCCAGGTCAGCGCCGAGATCTCCGAGGACGACGACTGACGCCGCTCAGATGCGCCGTATCCGCCCGATCCGCCGGATCTCCCAGCGAAGATCGACCCCGCTGGTCACCAGCACGCGCGCCCGCACCAGTTCGCCGAGCGCCTCGATGTCGGCCGCGCTCGCCTGCCCGGTATTGATCAGGAAGTTGCAGTGCATGCCGCTCACCTCCGCCCCGCCGACGCGAAGCCCCCGGCAGCCCGCCGCATCAATCAGCCTCCAGGCCGAGCGCTGGTCCGGCGTGCCCGGCGGAT
>JBGSUF010000068.1:0-2899 GCA_041736285.1 Hyphomonadaceae bacterium
AGCACCAGCAGCCCGACCAGTTGAACAAGGCTCGCCCCTTGCGCCGTGCGCGTGCCCGCCCGCCCGGCAGACGCCCGCACCTGTCCCGCCGCGGCGATCAGGATCATGCCGACAAGGCCGGTGCCAACGATCCGCGCGCCAGCCGATTGCAGCGCAAAATCACGCCCCGCAAGACTTCCCGAAACCCAGCCCTCGAAAGCCGGGCTCCACGCCTCGCTTGCCGCCGCCCAGATCAGAAAAGCCAGCGCCGGCAACAGCGCCGCCCATGGCCGCACATCCGGGCGGAGAAAGACGAGCGCCAGCAGCCCCGTCAGCCCGACAAGCGCCGACAGACCCGATGTGCCGGCAAAGGTCAGCACCGGCCAGAGCAGGAAAGCGAGAACGAAAATGATGATTGCTGCGAGATTCTTCATGTGATCGACCCGGCCCGGACCGAAACGGCGGCCCCGCAATGAATGACGCCCCCCGCGCCCCTCAGGCTTAAGCGCGATGCCGCCGGGCCGCAAGGGTCGGCAATGCGCCGCCCCGGCTTCCCGGCAGCCTTCCTTCGTTTTGCATCCTAATCGCGCAGGTCCGGTGGTGCCGCCTCGCCGGCCAGCATGCCCAGCGCGTCTTCAAGGCTGACCATTTCCTGCGCCTGACTGCCAAACCGGCGCAGCGCCAGCAGGCCCTCCTCGGCCTCCTTGCGGCCAACCACGGCGATCACCGGCACCTTGGCCACCGAATGCTCGCGGACCTTGTAATTGATCTTCTCGTTTCGCGTGTCGAGTTCGACCCGAAGCCCCGCCTTGCGCAGCCGCGCCGCCGCCTGCACCGCATAATCGTCGGCGTCCGAAGTGATCGTCGCCACCACCACCTGCACCGGTGCCAGCCACATCGGGAAGGCGCCGGCATAGTTCTCGATCAGTATGCCGAGGAAGCGCTCGAACGAGCCAAAGATCGCCCGGTGGAGCATGACCGGCCGGTGGCGACCATTGTCCTCGCCGATATACTCTGCGCCGAGCCGTTCGGGCAGGTTGAAGTCGCACTGGATGGTGCCCGTCTGCCACTCGCGGCCGATGGCGTCCTTCAGCACGAAATCCAGCTTGGGACCATAAAACGCCCCGTCACCCGGATTGTAGATCACCTCCAGCCCAGACTCGCGTGAGGCCACACGCAAAGCCTCCTCGGCCTTGTCCCAGACCTCATCGGAGCCGACGCGCTGGTCCGGACGATCGGAGAATTTCACCTTCACCTCGTCAAAGCCCAGCGCGGAATAGACTTCCTGCAGCATTTCACAGAAGCGTTTCACCTCATCGGTGATCTGGTCCTCGGTGCAGAAGATGTGCGCATCATCCTGCACGAACGCCCGCACCCGCATCAGCCCGTGCAGCGCGCCGGACGCTTCGTAGCGGTGGCACGAACCAAACTCCGCCAACCGCAGCGGCAGGTCGCGATAGCTCTTCTGGCCCTGGTTGAACACCTGCACATGGCACGGGCAGTTCATCGGCTTGACGGCAAGCACCTTGTCCTCTTCCTCGATGGAGGTGATGAACATGTTCTCGCGATACTTGTCCCAATGCCCCGACGCCTCCCAGAAGCTGCGGTCGAGGAGCTGCGGCGTGCGGATTTCCTTGTAGCCGTAGCGCTCCTGCACCCGGCGCATATAGTCCATCAACGCCCGGTACAGCGTCCAGCCATTGGGGTGCCAGAACACCTGTCCCTGCGCCTCTTCCTGCAGGTGGAACAATTCCATCTGCCGTCCGATCCGCCGGTGGTCGCGCTTTTCGGCTTCCTCGATGCGCATCAGGTGCGCCTTGAGATCTTTCTCGCTGGCCCATGCCGTGCCGTAGATTCGTTGCAACTGCGCATTGCGGTGGTCGCCGCGCCAATAGGCCCCGGCAAGCTTGGTCAGCTTGAACGCCTTGGGCAGTTTGCCCGTCGAGGGCAGGTGCGGCCCCCGGCACAGGTCCATCCAGTTGCCCTGACGGTAGACGGTGATGTCCTCGCCCGGCGGAATGATGTCGTCGATGATCTGCGCCTTGTAGTCCTCGCCGATCGCCTTGAAGTGCGCGATCGCCGCTTCCTTGCCCCAGACCTCGCGGATGATCGGATAATCCTTGTCAACGATCTCGGCCATCCTGGCCTCGATCTTCTCGAAATCGTCGGAGGAAAACGGCTCGTCGCGGGCAAAGTCGTAATAGAAGCCATTGTCGATGACCGGCCCGATCGTCACCTGCGTGCCGGGAAACAATTCCTGCACCGCCTGCGCCAGAACATGCGCCGCATCATGGCGGATGAGTTCCAGCCCTTCAGGATCGCGGTCGGTGATGATGGCCACCTGCGCCCCGTCCGGCAGCGGCCGCACAAGGTCTCGCAATTCGCCGTTCACCCTTGCCGCCAGCGCCTTCTTGGCGAGCGATTTGGAAATATCTTCGGCGAGGTCGAGCGCGCTGGCGCCGTCCTGAAGTTCGCGCTGGGCGCCGTCGGGCAGTGTGATGTGTATCATGGTCTCGTCTTCTGCATGATGTGGCGATGGCGCTCAGGCCTGACGTCGTGAAAGGCCCAGCTTCGTGAAAGGCCCAGCTTCATACGGCTGTCTAGCCTGATCGGCGGGCAAGCCCCAAGCCGAAACTGTCACCGCGCACGTTAAGGATGGATTGGCGTCACGGGATTTTTCAGGGCGCAAGATCGTCTGCGCTGCCTGCATCACTGCAGACCGCCGGGCGTCAGGCGCCCCGGCGAGTTCGCGTCCACATCTGATGAATCATTCGAGCCATGACGGCTATCTGCCACGCCGCCGCCGGGATTTCAATCGCCGCCACGTCGCACCCGCCAGTTGCCGACCCGCCACGGCGCCCAGACCGGCACCTTGCGCGCCTCTTCCGGCACCGGATCATAGCCGCTGGAGCCGCCCGGC
>JBGSUF010000129.1:0-2608 GCA_041736285.1 Hyphomonadaceae bacterium
ATGGGATGGCGCACCGGCGCCTTCCCCGGTAAAGCGCGCCCGCCGCGCGCGTGCCCAGTCCTCGTGCAGCCGGTCGGCCGATGTCACATTCATGAGGCCCGCTCCCGGCACATCCTCCCGCAACTGCCCGAACGCCTCCACTGCTTCCGGCGCAAGCGCGCCGCTGAACGCAATCACCAGCGGGCAGCCTTCTTCCGGCGCATGCATCCAGTAGGCTCCGGCGAGAATCTCATCCGCCAGCGTGTCGGTCATCTCCCGGACCGGCGCGGCCATCGCCCGCGTCGACAGCCGGAGATACGTCGAGCCGCCATCGTCCTGCGCAACAATCCGCCGGAAGCCGTCGCGCATGATGACGCGCAACTCGTCGGCAAAGGCCGGCTCATACGTGCGAAGGCCGGGCTGTCCCATCCCGATCAGCGGCGAGGAGATCGACTGATGCGCGCCCCCCTCCGGCGCAAGCGTCAGCCCCGAGGGCGTCGCCACCAGCATGAACCGCGCATCCTGATAGGCGGCATAGTTGAGCGCATCCAGCCCGCGCGCGATGAAGGGATCGTAGAGCGTGCCGACCGGCAGCAGCCGCTCGCCGAAGTGCGCCTTCGAGAGACCCAGCGCAGCCAGCACGAGGAAAAGGTTGTTCTCTGCAATGCCGAGTTCGAGATGCTGGCCGCTGTGCGAACGCCGCCACACCTGCGGCGAGGCGATCTGACTCTCCTTGAACACATCATCGCGGGCGTGGCGCGAGAAAAGGCTGCGCCGGTTCACGAAGCCGCCGAGATTGGTCGAGACGGTCACGTCCGGCGAGGTGGTCACGATCCGGCTCGCAAAGTCGGTGTCGAGGCGGGCCAGATCCGCCATGATCCGCCCGAAGGCGACCTGCGTCGACTGCTCCTTGTCGCCCGCATCGGGAAAGTCAGCCAGCGCCGGTATTTCCGGCTCCGGCGCCGGCTCCACAACCCAGGCCTGCGCAAAGGGTGCAGCCTCCAGCACAGCCTTCGCCGCAGACAATTCGCGCGCGCCAAGCCCGACCAGATGCTCCCATTCCTCACCCGCCCGGATACCCAGCCCGTCGCGCAAGGCTTCCACCTGCGTCGGCGTCATTAGGCCGGCATGATTGTCCTTGTGTCCCTGGAATGGCAGATGGCGACCCTTGATCGTGTAAGCGATGATGAATTTCGGCACCTCGCTGGCCGCCGCCCGCTCAAACGCCTCGATCAGCGTCTCGACACAATGCCCGCCCAGCCCGGTCATCAGTTCCGCCAGCGCGTCATCCTCCAGCCCGCCGACCAGCGACAGCGCCTGATTGTTGCCTGCAAGATCGCTCTCCAGCCGCGACCGCCAGCCCGCGCCGCCCTGATAGGTCAACGCGGCATAGAGATCGTTCGGGCACGCGTCGATCCAGTCGCGCAGCGCCGACCCGCCCGGCTTGCGGAACATGGCTGTCTGGGCCTTGCCGTATTTCAGCGTGATGACGTCCCAGCCCATCGTTTCGAAGATGTCATCGAAGCGGTCGAACATCCGCCCTGACGTCGTCGCGTCCAGACTCTGCCGGTTATAGTCGACAATCCACCATGTGTTGCGGATCTCGTGCTTGTGCGCCTCGATCAGCGCCTCGTAGATATTGCCCTCATCGAGTTCCGCGTCGCCCATCAGCGAGATGAACCGGCCGGCCTCATTTTCAGAGAGCCGCCCCTGCGCAAGGTGCATGTCCTGCACGAGGCTCGAAAACGCCGTCACCGCCACGCCAAGGCCGACCGAGCCGGTGGAGAAGTCGACCCTGATCTTGTCCTTCGTGCGCGACGGATAGGACTGCGCCCCGCCAAACCCGCGAAACCGCTCCAGCTGGTCGCGCTCCTGCCGCCCGAGCAGGTATTCGACCGCATGCAGAAGCGGGCTCGCATGAGGCTTCAGCGCCACCCTGTCCTGCGGCCTCAGCGCGTGAAAATACAGCGCCGCCGTGATCGTCGCCATCGACGCGCAGCTTGCCTGATGCCCGCCAACCTTCAGCCCGTCGCTCTTTTCCCGCAAATGGTTGGCATTGTGGATCGTCCAGACCGCCAGCCACAGGATGCGCTGTTCCAGCGCCGTCACCCCGCGTTTGAGCACCGCCCGGCTCAGCGGCGTCGCGACGGGCGGTGAAGAAGTGTCTGCCATGGGATGTCTCTTGCGGGAAAATGGGAAACCGAGGGCGCAATGTCCTAGAAGTTGCGTGAAAATGCCAGAACGATTGCCGACTCGTCAAAGCGGCCCGAAAATTCATACCGGTAGGCCAGCGACACCTGCCCCCAGCGCTGCGAACGCTCTAGGGCGATCTCGGACTTGTCCGACCGCGCATCCCCCGTCCCGCGCTCCAGCCAGACCTGGCTGGTCAGCGTCCAGTTCTCGCCAAGCGCCTGCCCGATGCCAAGCTCCAGCCGATCACGTGTGCAGCCCTGCCCGTGCTGGCGCGTTGCAATGTCGGCGAAGGCGAAATACGGCGCCCCCCGCACTTTCCACGCTCCGCCTGCGCTCGCCCGAAGCTCGACCCCCGCCTCCGCGCAGCCGCCAAAGCCGCTGATCGCCTCCCCGCCGACCACGCCGCCCTCGACCGCCAGCCGGATCGGTCCCTTCC
>JBGSUF010000177.1:0-2185 GCA_041736285.1 Hyphomonadaceae bacterium
ACCGGGCGCGACACCGCCGCATACGTCTCGCGCGTGCCCAGCCCCGTCGCCGTGCCATCTGCCTCCAGCCGCAGCGCCAGATCAGCCGTCCAGCCGCCGCCAAGTTTCGCATCCATTTGCGGCCGCACGCTCAACCGCGACTGGACGAGGTCGCCATTCTCCAGACCGAAGGCGATCACCTGCTCGGCCACCACGCGCTTGAACCGTGCCTGCCCGTTCGCCGCCGGAAATCCCGCCAGCGCGAGCGCCAGACACAGTGCCAGAGCGCGCCGTATCATCTCAATCCACCACCGGCAGCCCGAAGGCCAGCACGTCCGGATCGAACACTTCCTCATCAAGGCCTTCGACATAGCGCATGTCGGTGAAATGAATGTCTGTGCGGTGGCCCGTCTGCAGGTTCAGCACGCTGAAGCGCAGCGCCGTGTCCGCCGTCCCGACCTTGCCGATGTCCAGCACTTCGACCCGCTTCAGCGGTTCACCATCGACATCGGTGTACTCGATGAACACCGGGAAGGCGGTTGTGGTGTCGATCCGCGCACGGAAGCTCGCATAGCCCATCGCCTGCCCGGCGGCCGGGGTGCGCGCCTGCCCGGTCAGCACCGGATAGACGACGCCGGCGATCTCCTCCTCGCCATCGAGCGCGAAAGTCCAGTCATCGAGGTCAAACCGGAAATTGTCGCTGATATCGCCATAGGTCAGGTCTGTGCCCATGAAATAGTCGCCCCGCTCGGACACGGGCAGCCGCCGCGTGCGCTCGGTTGCGGGCAGGTAGAGCCAGTTCTCCTCTTCCGCCCCCGCCGGTTGCAGGTTCAGGAAGGCTGTGCCCTCGATCATGGCCGGGCTGGCAAAGAAGATGGCGATGCGCTCGGAATCCCCCCGGTCGGAATGAAGCATCAGCGCCTCACGGGTCCGGGTGTCGCCCGCCTTGGTGACGAGCGCGAAATGCATCATCCCGACCCGCCCCTCATTGGCCGGACGGTCCGCAACGAGCCGGGCCAGCGCAGCCGCCGCTTCCGCCTCCGCCTCGCCAGCCTGCGCGCCGGAAAGGCTTCCCGCCAGCGCCAGCGACGCCGACAGCACAAACGCCTTAATGCGAATATTCACCTTGCAGCCTCCTTGCAGAAAATGACGTTCCCGCCGACCAGACCGCCGGCACGATGACAAGCGCCCCCAGCAACGCCCCGAAAGCGCCGACCGACACCAGTATCCCGAACCAGCGCAGCGGCGGCGCCGATGAAAGGCACACCACCGCCAGCGCCACGCCCAGCGCGATCGCCGAATAGAAACAGGCTCGCGCGACCACGGTGTAACTGCCGTCAAAGGCCGCGCGCGCCGTCTGCCCCTGCGCCATCGCCCGGCGCACATGCGAGATCAGGTGAACGCCGAAGTCGACGCCCAGCCCGGTCGCAATCGCCGCCGTCATCGAGGTGGCCGGCGCAATGTCGATCCCGAACGCGCCCATCGTCGCATAGACGGCGATCACGCCGACCAGCACCGGGATCAGCGCAAACCCTGCAAGCTTCAGCGACCGGAACATCACCGCCGTCACCAGAAAGACCAGCACCACCGCCGCGCCGAGGCCGCGAAAATGCGTGTGCGAAAGCTGCGTCATCCAGCCATCATTGACGGCAACCCGCCCGCTGATCTGCGCCGTCAGGCCGCTCTCCCGCTGCCAGTCGGCCAGCGTCGCCTCCAGCGCCTTCACCACCGGCAGGGTCGCTTGGTAATTGTCGGTGGAAAGCTGCGCCCGGATCAGTGCGCGGCTGTAATCATAGCTGATCTCACGCTTGAAATCCTCCGGCGCGCCCGACGCCTCGTAGAGGAACATGTATTGCCCCGGCGCCCGCGCCGCTGTCGGCAACGTACCGGCATCCGCCCCGGTGAGCGCGCTGTGCATCACGGCGATATACTGGTCGATGCCGCCCACCCTCGCGACGGTTGGCAGGCTGGCGATCCGGCCCCGCAGGTCCGCCATCGCGGCCATGGCCGGCGGCGTCATCAGTCCGCCCTCAACGGGCGATGACACGACCACATCGAGAAAGTTGATCCCGCCAAGGCGTGCATTGATCTGCGCGTCGGCCACACGTTCGGCCGTGCCGGGCATGAAATAGCGCTGGCGCTCATAATCGAACTCGGCCCGCACCGCCAGCAGCGCCAGCACGCCGACCAGTGCCGCCGACACGCC
>JBGSUF010000195.1:0-2401 GCA_041736285.1 Hyphomonadaceae bacterium
CCGGCGCGCAGGCGCTCATCCACGCGGCGTGCCCAGTCGCCATCGGGATCTCCCGAAACGGCGACAAGTTCGGCGAAGGCGGCATCGAGCTGCGAGCGCGTGCCGGCAATGGCTGCGCCCGTCGGCTGGCCGCCAAATCCCTGCTCGGCAAAGGCATCAATCACGATCTGGGCGGCCAGAAGCGGCGACAGCACGAGGAGCGCGTTGAACACCAGCGCCTGAAATGCGCCCCAGGCGCGCGTTCTGAAATCCTCCCGGTTGGAGCGGGAAAAGCGGGCATTGTTGCGGACGTATCGGCGCCGTCTGGATTTCATTTTTTCACGTTCAATCGGTCCGTGCGGATGAAGTGGGCCGTCCGCGTCGCTGAATCGAAGGGAGGGACATGTTTTACCTGTCTCAAATGGTTCTTGCAGATCACACGCCATGACGGCGCTTTGCAAGGCCTCCTCGTCAGTCGCGCTGCAACCGATACACGTTTTGGCATGCCCGGAGCGCCCGACGCGGGTGAAGGTTTGACAGAATCAGCACGCCGCCCAGGACGCAAACGTGCCGTATTGGGATGGAGAAACTGGTCAGATTGACCCGGATTCTCCGCGCTTTTGCCACAAACGCCTGTTTTTATGCGGTTTAGTGGAATGCTTAGAATGGATTGTCGATTGTGCATCGCACAGCTATACAGGCCGGGATTTTGCAGACCGGGCAGAAACAGCGTGAACGGGACGGTTGCTGTGCCAGCCTGCCGCAGCCGATGACGGAATAGGAGGAGCCAAAATGGACGACCTCGACCTTCAAGGATACACACCTCAGGATTCTGAGGAGTTCATGAATCCACGGCAGCGGGCCTATTTCCGCGCCAAATTGCTGGCATGGAAGCACGAAATTCTCGATGGTGCGCGCGAGACCATCCAGAACCTTCAGGAGGAAAGCTCAATTCTTCCCGATCTCGTCGACCGCGCCTCGGCGGAGAGCGACAAGGCGCTGGAACTGCGCACACGCGACCGCCAGCGCAAGCTGATCTCCAAGATTGATGCTGCGCTGCGCCGGATCGACGATGGCACTTACGGCTATTGCGAGGAGACGGGCGAACCGATCGCGCTGCGTCGTCTTGAGGCACGTCCGACGGCGACGCTGTCGCTCGAAGCCCAGGAACGCCACGAGCGCCGCGAGCGGACCCTGCGCGACGACTGAATTCCTGAAGGCCAGCCGAAGTCATGAAAACGGCGACCCCGCACACGCGAGGTCGCCGCTATTTTGTGTATTTTTGTCCATCAACCCAACGCCCGGCGGTCTTTCGTCTTGCCGTGTTCGTTACGTGCGAAGATGGACGCATAAGGAAAACAAACCGTTAGCGGCGTGTCCTCAATTGATTGGTGCGACGCGCGCGGGTTTAACCAAGACCGGATTGAGATTCACGACAAGGGCCTCAAAACCCTTGCGCGGGCCGGTTTCGTGTCGCGCGGGGGCAGGGAGGACGGCGCCAGAGAATCGATGCGCCGCGGACTCCGAAATCCTAACGACGCATTAACCGTTGGCGGGGCACAAACGGTTTCAGTGTCGTTTTTTGGAGTATCCTGTCATGTCAACGGCGGACCCGAACCTCACGCAAGAGGAATGGACGGTGTCCGGGCTGCGCGGGCGTCTGGGCTTTGGCGAGTCCCGCATGCGGCTGGCCGAACCGATGCCCGCGCCGGCGCCGGAGGAGATGCCCGAGCCGCGCTTCCCGACCGCGCGCGGTGTGCTCTCGAAAGCCGAGATCGAAGCAGTTCTGCGGCCGGACCTTTCAGACCTCGATGTGATCGAAGAGCCGGAACAGCCCATGGGCAAGATGACTGCGCGCAGTTTCGAGCTGTTCGAGGATGTGGCGGATGTCAGCCCGGCGCTTGATGTGAACCGGGCGCAGCGTATCGCCGGGCGGCTGACGGCGGTCATGCGCCGGGGCGAGGCGGCGGACCTGTCGTTTGAGGCCGGGGTGATTGGCGCGCTATCACGCGATGAGGGTGACGGCGTGGTGCATTTCGTCATGGAGACGCAGACCGGCGATATTGCCTGCGTGCTTGGTCTGGAGGTCGAGCTTGTGTCGGCCATGCTCGATGCGCTGTGCGGCGCGGGGCCGGGGCAGCCGCCGATCAAGACGGCGCAATTGTCGCTGCTCTCGCGGCGGCTGCTGATCGGGGCGCTTGCACCGGTGTGCGAGGTGATGGCGCTGGAGACCGCCGCGCCGCTCCGCCTTGCGCGGATTGAGACCGAAGCCCGCTTTGCGCGCCTGTTGTCGCCGGAGGATCAGGTTCGGCGCCTTGGCCTGAAGGTCGAGATCGGCGTGGCGAGCGGCCGGGCGCAACTGGCCTGGACATCCGCCGCAGCCGATACGAAGGCGGCGACCGCGCCGCTGGCGGTGAGCGCG
>JBGSUF010000210.1:0-12938 GCA_041736285.1 Hyphomonadaceae bacterium
CGATCGAGGCGTTGCGCATCACCTGATACTCTTTGTCCGTCAACGTCAGCGCCGGCGCCACGGTGATCGAGTCGCCCGTGTGTACGCCCATCGGGTCGATGTTCTCGATGGAGCAGATGATGATGCAATTGTCCGCCGTGACGCGGACCACTTCCATCTCGAATTCCTTCCAGCCGACGAGGCTTTCGTCGACGAGGATCTGCGCGGTCGGCGAGGCGGCGAGACCCGTGCGGCAGATCTCTTCATACTCCTCGACATTGTAGGCGATGCCGCCGCCCGTGCCGCCAAGCGTGAAGGCGGGCCGGATGACGGCGGGCAGGCCAACAATGTCGATGGCGTCCATGGCCGCCTTGAGGCCGGTGATCCGGTCATACCGTTTCGGCTTGCCGGGTTCTGTCGGCAGCTCCGGAGAAGCGATGATGGCGGCGCGCGGGTTCTCGAGGCCGATACGGTCCATCGCCTCGCGGAAGAGCTTGCGGTCCTCGGCCATCTCGATGGCTTCGGCCTTGGCGCCTATCAGCTCGACACCGTATTTTTTCAGGATGCCGGAATGGTGGAGGTCGAGCGCGCAATTGAGCGCCGTCTGGCCGCCCATCGTGGGCAACAGCGCGTCCGGCTTCTCGATCGCGATGATCTTCTCGACGATCTCCGGCAGGATCGGCTCGATATAGGTCGCGTCCGCCAGGTCCGGATCAGTCATGATCGTAGCCGGATTCGAGTTCACGAGGATGACGCGGTAGCCCTCGGCCTTCAGCGCCTTCACGGCCTGAACGCCGGAATAATCGAACTCGCAGGCCTGGCCGATGATGATCGGGCCGGCGCCAATAATGAGGATCGAGGAGATATCTGTGCGCTTCGGCATGGGGACTCTCCTGAGGGGGCGGGCAAACGGCTGCCCTATAGCGGGGAGTCGGGGCGGCGGGCAAGCGCCGCAGTGTTCTGAAACGTTTGGATTACGCCGGCGAATCCCGATGCGAGTGGCGTGGTCCTCTCATCCCTAGCACAAGGTTTCCCATCATGCGCCGTCTTGTCACCGCTTCTCTCGCAGCAATCGCCGCGCTCGCCTTGCCGGCCTGCATCTCCATCGGCGGCGAGACCGAGCTTCCCGCTGCGCCTGCCGCTGCGGAAGTCACGACCATCGAAATCATCAAAGAGGTGAAGGTCACGACCACGCCGAACCTCTTCATTCTCTGCACGTTGAAAGAGGGCGTCACCCCGGAAGCGTTCGAGACCTCGGTGCGCACCACCGACCAGCCCGCGATGCGCTCGCTCGCCCGCGTGCAGGAGTTCCGCACCTACCGGGCCGAGCGCCTGCTGATGGGCGAAGGCACACCGGGCATCGCCTATATCGAAGCCTTCGCGATTCCGGACCTCGACGGCTTCGTCGCCGAAGACATGGGCGGCGCCACCGTCCAGACCGTCATGGGCGGCTTCATGGGCCTGGCCGAAGCGCCGCAGTTCATCGTCGTCTCGGAAGTCAAGTAAACACGCTGCCTGCGGACATTCCCGCGCGCAGGAAACGAGCTCAAAAAAACGCCGCCTGCCGGGGAATGGCAGGCGGCGTCGATTCAGTTTGGGCAGGTAGAAAGCTACCAGCGATAGCGATCGTTCGGGTAGCGGTCATAGGCGTCAGCATATCCGTCACCGTCGCTGTCACGCTCATCGGCCTGGTCCTTGATGCCCGGGGCATCGCAGTCCTCGGACTCGATACAGCCCTTGGTCGCGCCGCCAAGACCGCCGACGACCGCGCCGATGGCGGCGCCCTTGCCGGCATCGCCGTCGCCGACGTTATTGCCGATCACGGCACCGGCTACAGCGCCAGCAGCGGCGCCGTAAGCGGCATTGCGCTCTGTCGTGCCTGTGGACGTGCAGGCGCCCAGAAGCAGGGCAATTGTGCCAGCAGCGGCGAATTTGATATAAAGCATCATCGGTCGTTCCTTTCGGTTCCTCATGGAACCAAAACGTGCGGGTTCAGGCACGGTTCCGATGTATTCTCAGTAACTTAGGTCCAGCGCTTCGACAGCCGCTGGGCCAGCACATCCACATCATCGCGGGCGGTGCCTGCATAGCCGGTCACCACATCGGCGACGAACGGATTGTCCTGCCGCTCCTGTCCGAACGTGCTCATGGGGCCATGCCCCGGCACGAACCGCATCTGGTCGCCAAGCGGCCAGAGCTTGCCAGTGATCGAGTCGATCAGCTGCTGGTGATTGCCGCGCGGAAAGTCCGTCCGGCCGACCGAGCCGCGGAACAGCACGTCCCCGACAAAGGCCATCGCGCCTTCCTGGCTGTAGATCACCACATGGCCCGGCGTATGCCCGGGGCAGTGTGCCACGCCGAACTTGTTGCCGGCCAGCTCCAGCACATCGCCGTCGTCGAGGTAGCGGTCCGGCGTCACGTTCTTGCCTTCCGTGATGCCGTAGCGCGCGCCCTGCGCCTCGATCTCGTCGAGCAGCCATTGGTCGTCCTTGTGCGGCCCGATGATCGGGCAGCCGGTGCGTTCCTTAACCGCCATCGCGGCGCCGGCATGGTCGAGGTGGCCATGCGTCAGCCAGACGGCGACAATTTTCACGCCGAAATGCTCGGCCGCGCCCATCAGCCTGTCGATGTCGCCGCCCGGATCGACGAACACGCCCTCCATCGTCTGGGTGTCCCAGAGCATTGAGCAATTTTGCTGCAGCGGCGTCACCGGAATGATGCGGATGTTGAGACGTGGCTGGGGCGCGGGCTGATTGTCATGCGGATCGGTCATGCGGGGGAGTTAGCGTCTGCGTCCGGTTTTGGAAAGTGGCGGAGGAATGCCAGGAGCGCTTTCTTCCGGCGTGGGTGTGGGTTAACAAGGGGTTGACGGATGAGGGGCCCGGCATGCCGGGCGAGAGAGGGTGTGGACGATGAGAATTCCGATGGGCAGTAGCCGGGGCGGCGGCGGACTTGGCGGGCGGGCGATGATCATTGTGATCGCGCTGATCGGCATCGCGGTCTACTGGTTCTCCAACCAGAAGGACGTGCCGTTCACCGGGCGTCAGCAGTTCAACACCATCTCGATTGATGAGGCGACGAAGCTCGGCGCGCAGGCCTATGCGCAGATCCTGCAGCAGGAGGGCGGCGCCGTGCTGTGTACCGCGCAGTCCCGGTCGTGCTCGGTGGGCGAGCGCGAAGTCGTCCAGAAGGTCGAGGAAATCGGGCGCAGGCTGGAGCGGGCCGCCATCGAATGGGAACAGGAACTGGTCGCGCAGGGCGTGCGCTTCACGCCGGTCGCCAGTGAATTCGACTGGACCTATAATGTGATCCAGTCCGACCAGCCGAACGCCTTCTGCCTGCCGGGCGGCTATGTGGCAGTATATACCGGCATTCTCGACATCACCGGCAATTATGACGGCAGCGTCGACATGTCCGACCTTAGCGATCTCGACAAGCTGGCGGTCGTGATGGGCCATGAGATCGGCCACGCGCTCGCCCATCACGGCGCCGAACGGATGAGCCAGCAGCGCGTGGTGCAGCTCGGTTCGGCGGCCGTCGCGCTCGGGATTGGTGATATGGATGCGGGCTCGCGGCAGGCCGTGCTCGGCGCGATGGGGATTGCGGCGTCGGGCGGGCTGAACGCGTTCTCGCGCGAGCATGAAAGCGAAGCCGACCGGATCGGCCTGATCCTTCTGGCGCGCGCATGTTTCGATCCGCGCGAGGCGCCGGAACTCTGGCGGCGAATGGGCGAGCAGGGGGGCGGACAACGCCCGCCGGAATGGCTCTCCACCCACCCGTCCAGCGAAAAGCGCGCCGCGGATTTCGAGGCAATGATGCCCGAAGCCATCGCGATCTATGAGGCGCGTTGCGGCGCGCTGCCTTCGCGCTGATTGGGCTTTGAGGACAGTTCGAGGTCCGGCCGCTCACCGGAAGCGGCGCAGATCGCCCGTCCGGGGCGGCGCGGGCGCGTGGCCGAAACCCGTTGATTGCCAGCCTCTGTCGTGTAGTCTTTCCTGCAGAGACAAAAGCGGGAGATGGACATGACGGCAAAGTGGATGATTGCGGTGAGCGCGCTGGCGCTGGCGGCGTGCGCGCAGACCGGTGGCAATGCGGGGGCGCAACTCGTGGCAGCGGAAGCGACGATGGCGACGGACGCGGCGGCGGAGGGCGCATCGCTGCCATCCTCGGCCGCGCGTGTCACCATGGGCAATCTCGTGATCGAGGGCGTTCCGGCCATCCCGACAGACATCGACGAACGCCTCAGCCAGTATGAGAATGTGCGCGGTCACGGTTTCTCCGACTGGGCGGATGAGGGCATCCTCATCTCCACGCGTTTTGGCGAAGTGAGCCAGGTCCATGCGGTGAAATTCCCCGGCGGGGCGCGTCGGCAGATCACGTTCTACGATGAGCCGGTGGGCGGCGGCGACATGAGCCCGGCCGGCGGCGCCTTCCTGTTCGGCAAGGACACTGGCGGGGACGAATTCTTCCAGGGCTATCACTACGACCTGAAGACCGGTGAGGTGACCCGTTTCACCGAGGCGGGCACGCGCAATGGCGGGCTGAACTGGTCGGATGACGGCACAATGGCGGTCTGGTCGCGCACCCAGCCCGGCAATCCCGATTATGACATCATGGTCGGCAACCCGGCAGACCCGGCAAGCGTCCGCGTCGCCCATGAGGGCAGCGGCGCGCTGTCACCTTCCGACTGGTCGGCCGACGGCACCAGGGTGGTCGTCCAGCAATATGTCTCGATCGCCAAGTCCCGGCTGTTCGTGCTGGACCTTGCGAGCGGGGACTTCACCGAGTTCAATCCCGATGATGATGTGGCCTATTCCGGCGCCAAGCTGCTGGCGGGCGGCGACATCCTGACCGTCACCAACAAGGGCAGCGAGTTCGCCAATCTGGTGCGCTATTCCGATGGCGCCGAGCCTGTCAACTATACAGCGGGCATCAACTGGGACGTGTCGAGCTGGGATCTGTCGCCCGATGAAAAGACGGTCGTGTTCACTGTCAACGAGGGCGGCCTCGGCACGATCATGCTGCTTGATCTCGAGACCGGGGTTGTCCGACCGGGGCCGCGCATGCCGGTCGGCATCGCCTCGGGCGTGACGTTCAGCCCGGATGGCAGCAAGGTCGGTTTCACCTTTAACGGCGCGCGCAGCCCCGCCGACGCTTATTCCTTCGACGTGGAGCGGCTGGCCGTGACACGCTGGACGGAGGCGGAAGTTGGCGGTCTGGACCCGCAGAACTTCATCGAGCCGGTGATCTTCAGCTATCCCAATGCGGACGGCATGGACATTCCGGCCTTCATCTACACGCCGCCCGGTACGGGGCCGTTCCCGGTGATCGTCTCCATCCATGGCGGGCCGGAAGGGCAGTCACGGCCGGGCTTTTCCTCGACCTACCAGTATTGGGCGAGCGAGCTTGGCATTGCGGTCGTGGTGCCGAATGTGCGCGGCTCGTCCGGCTATGGGAAGACCTATGTGAGCCTCGACAACGGGCTGAATCGCAAGCGCTCGGTCGAGGATATCGGCGCGCTGCTTGACTGGATCGAGACCCAGCCGCAGCTCGATGACGACCGCGTGATGGTCTATGGCGGCTCCTATGGCGGCTATATGGTGCTGGCCTCGATGATCGACTTCGGCGACCGGCTCGCAGGGGGGATCGACATTGTCGGGATTTCGGATTTCCGGACTTTCCTTGAAAATACAGAAGGTTACCGCGTCGATCTTCGCCGTGTTGAATATGGCGACGAACGCGATCCGGAAGTGGCGGCCTTCTTTGAGGAGATTTCGCCGCTGGGCAATGCCGACAAGATCAACAAGCCGCTGTTCGTGATCCAGGGCTTTAACGATCCGCGCGTGCCCTATACCGAGGCTGAACAGATCTTTGCCGCGGTCAAGGACAATGGCGTGAAGGCGTGGTTCCTGATGGCGATGGACGAGGGTCATGGCTTCCGCAAGAAGTCCAACCGTGACTATCAGCGCGCCGCCGAAACGCTGTTCATGATGGACGTGCTCGGGGTCAAGTAACCCCCCGGAACGGCTCGGGAGGGCGGCCGCCGCGGTGACCGCTCTCCCGTCATCCCATGGCTTTGCGGGCCGCGTTGCGCCGGGTTGGCTGGGCATATGATCCCGCCTTGGCCGGGATATGCCTTTCCCACTGCCGTTAACGAATTCTTTGCTGTATGAGAAGGAACGGGGCAGGGGCTGTTCCGTAACTCAGGGGAGGTGCGCGCCGATCGGCGTGCCCGCGAAGGCAGGAGATACGCAATGGATATGGGCGGTATGGTGTGGTGGATTCTTCCCGCGGTGACCGGGATTATCGGCCTGATGCTGGTGCTGGCAGGGATTGGCAAGCTGATCGGGCTGCGTGTGGCCTCTGGCGGCGCGCGGCTTATCCTTGGCGCGGGGGCGCTCGGCATCACCGGCGTGATCGCCTTTGCCGGGCTGAACCTGCAGACTTACAAACGCCTGACCTATGAACGCCCGGTTGCGACGATCACCTTTGCGGCGGGCGAGGCGCCGCAGACATTCCTCGCGCGGGTCGTGTTCGATGGCGGCGAGGTGCGCGAATATCCGCTGACCGGCGATGAATGGGAAATGCGCGCGCGCGTCATCAAGTTCACGCCGATGGCCAACATGCTCGGCTATGACAGTGTTTACAAGCTGGACAGGCTGTTGTCCGGCTATACCCGCGCGGTGGGGGACACGACTGTTCGCGTCGAGCTATTGTCGGAAAATCCCGGCCTTGACGTGTTCGAGATGATCCGCGAGCGCAAGGGCGCGGCGAAATGGGTGGATGCGAGCTATGGTTCGGGCGTTTACAACCCGATGGCCGCCGGCCTGTCCTATGACGTCTTCATGACCCAGGATGCGCTGATCGCCCGGCCCGCCAACCCGGCAACCAAGACTGTGGTGAACGCGGCCGAGGTGGGCCAGGGCGTGGACGTGCCAACGATCGAAACGCCCGTCGATCCGACCATACTGGTGCCGGAGCCCCAGCCGTCAGAGACTGACCCCGCTCCGGCGGATGGCGACGGCGCCGTGACCGAGACCACGCCGCAGGGCGGGGAATAGCGGTTGGGCTTCTGGGATCGCCATGTTCTGCCGCGCCTGATTGATTGCGCCTGCTCGGCCGGGCAGGTCATGAAGATCAGGTCGCAGGTCGTGCCGGGGGCTCAAGGCGTCGTGCTTGAGGTCGGATGCGGCACCGGCACGAATTTCGGCTTTTATGACCCGGCGCGCGTGACGCAGCTGATCGCGATCGAGCCTCATGCGCCGATGCTGGCCCGGGCGGATGCGGCGCTGGCGGACCAGCCGATCGCTGCGGTCACCAGGCTTCTGGCGGCGGGCGGGGAGTCCTTGCCGCTGGAGGATGGCAGCGTCGACACGGTGGTTTTGACCTATGTGCTCTGCACGATACCGAGCCCCGAGGCGGCGCTGGCCGAAGTCCGGCGGGTGCTGCGGCCGGGCGGCCTTGTGCTGTTTGCCGAACATGGGTTGTCACCCGATACGGGCGTTGCGAAATGGCAAAAGCGCTGGGAGCCGTTCCAGAAGCGGCTCGGCGGGGGATGCCATGTGACGCGCAACCCCTCGGCGCTGATGATGGCGGCGGGGCTTGAGATTGCAGACGAGCGCCGTTTCTATATGAAGAGCGCGCCGAAAATCCTTGGATACACTTATACCGGGATGGCGCGGGCGGCAGGCTGAGGCGGCCGTTCACCCCGTCTGTTCGGCCGGGCGAAGGCTTGACAGCGCCCACTCGGCAAACAGGGCGACATTGCCGCCGGTGAACAGGAAGCCGGGAATGCCTGCGGCCTCGGCCGCGCCAAGGTCGGTCGCCTTGTCGCCGATCATGAAGCTCTGCGCGGCATCGACGTCGAAATCAGCCATGGCGCGCAGCAGCATTCCGGGGCCGGGCTTGCGGTCCTGCGAGGGCTTGCGGAATTCAGGGTTCTCGCCCGCCTCATGATAGGGACAAAAATATACACGGTCGATCTGGGCGCCCGCCTCGCCGAGTTGCCCGAGCATCCAGTCGTGAAGCGTATGCATGTCGCCGAGGCTGTAGTAATTGCGGGCGATGCCGGACTGGTTGGTGACGATGAACACGTACCATCCCCGCGCGTTGAAGGCCCGAATACAGTCGATCGCGCCTTCGATCCATTCAAAGTCTTCAACGCGGGCGACATAGCCCTTGTCGACATTGATGACCCCGTCGCGATCGAGGAAGAGCGCAGGGCGATGGTGTTCGGACATCTCGTGTTTTCTTCGGTGTGGCGGCTTTCGGGGCTTCGCTCAACATGGAAGTGGCGGCCTGCTTCGGCAAGACAAAATGTGCATTAACGGCTGGACGTGCGAAGGATTTCGGTCTGTTATGCGCCCGTGCGGCGAGGGGCCGCATGTCCTGGGAGGGAAACCATGGAAAGCATTCTTCCGTTTCTGCTGAGCGGCGCCGGTGGCGCTGTCATCGGTCCGGTTCTGGCCAAGTTGCTTGGCGGCAAGGGTTTTGGCACGATCGGCAACATCATTGCTGGTCTCGTCGGTGGTCTGGGCGCCAATTTCGGCGCAGGGCAGATTCCGGCGCTGGCAGAGTTTGTCGGCACGGCGGCCGGTGGTGGCCTCGACCTTAACACCATCCTCGGCAACCTCGGCGCGGGCGCTGCGGGTGGTGGCATTCTTGGCGCACTCGCCGGCCTCATCAAGCGCAACTGAGACCGGACGTTTACGGCTGAGACAAAGCCCCGTCGACCTTCAGGGTCGGCGGGGTTTTTCGTGTCAGTTGTCGGTGCGGTGCAGTGGCGCAGGGTCAAGCGCAGGGGGCGGCATGGCCGGCTCCGCTGACGCGCCGGGGGTTGCACGCAGGCGGCGCAGTCCGATGGTGAGCGGGATGAAGGCGATGGCGGTAATGATGGCCGCGAGGAGGAAAGGCGCGCCGGCAAAGCGGATCGGGGCGTCCTCGGTGGTGAAGGTGTGGAACACCTGCGTCATGCCGAAGACGGCGATGATCTGGGTGAGGGAGTTGAGGCTGGCGGTGGCGCCCTGAAGCTCTCCCTGCGCGGTGCGGTCAACTTCGCTGGTCATCAACTGGTTCATGGCGGGCTGGCTCAGGCCGGACAGAGCCGATAGCGGGATGATGGCGTAGACCATCCACGGCAGGAAGGCGCTGGCGAACAGGAGATAGCTGAAGGTGGCGACCGTGAAGCCGACATAGACGGTCACGCGCGAGCCGAACTTGCGGATGAACGGGCCGACAAGGACACCCTGCACGATGGCCGCGCCAAGGCCGACAAAGCCGAGCGACAGGCCGATCTGGTTGCTGTCCCAGCCATAGCGCACGCCGCCATGATAGCTCCACACCGCCGGATAGACCCAGTGGGCGAGGGCGTAGATGCCGAAGGCGGCCAGCAGCCAGACAACGCGCGGCAGACGGGAGAAGTGGCGGAAAGCGCCGAGCGGGTTGGCCCTGCGCCAGTTGAAGGCGCGGCGATCCTGCTTTGGCAGGCTTTCGGGCAGGACAAACCAGCCATAGGCCATGTTGCAGACTGCCAGACCCGCGGCAGCGAAGAAGGGCGCGCGCGGGTCGATCTGTCCGAGCAGGCCGCCAATCACCGGGCCGATGATGAAACCGACACCGAAGGCGGCGCCGATCATCCCGAAGGCGCGGCCGCGCTCGGCCGGCTCGGTGACGTCGGCGATGTAGGCGCTGGCGGTGGCGATTGTCGCGCCGGAAATCCCCGCCATGATCCGCCCGATGAAGAGGAGCCAGAGGCTGTGGGCAAGGCCCATGATGACGAAGTCGACAGCCAGCGTTCCGAGCGAGATGAGCAGGACCGGGCGGCGTCCGAAACGGTCGGAGATGTTGCCGAGGACAGGGCCTGCGAGGAAGTTCATGATGCCATAAACGGCCGTCAGCGCGCCGCCCCACGGGGCGACTTCCTCGATCGACAGGCCGGTAATGTCCGACAGCAGGAAGGGAAAGACCGGTATCACCATGCCGAAACCGATCATGTCGATCAGCACGGTGACGATGATGAACATGAAGGCATTGCGCCCGTGCTTGCGCCCGGCGGGTTCTGCGGGCAGCGGCAGGGTCGGCGCCGGGGTGTCTGGCATGATGTATCGAGCCTGAAAGGGTCAGTTGCCGAGTTGGCGAAAGGCGGAGTCGAGTCCCTGCAACGTCATCTCGAACATGCGGTCATGGCCGATGATCTCCCGGACGATCTGTGTCGAGGCGGTGTATTCCCAATGGCCGCGGCGGATCGGGTTGAGCCAGATCAGTTCCGGAAAGCTGGCGACGATGCGCTGCAGCCATATCGCGCCGGGCTCTGCGTTGAAGTATTCCACCGCCCCGCCCGCGACGGTGATCTCATAGGGGCTCATGGCGGCGTCGCCGACAATCACGACCTTCCAGTCCTTGCCGTAGGTGTGGAGCACGTCCTGGGTCGCGGTGACGTCAACACGGCGGCGGCGATTGTCCTTCCACAGCCCTTCATAGGGGCAGTTGTGGAAGTAGTAGAATTCAAGGTGCTTCAGCTCTGATCTTGCGGCGGAAAACAGCTCCTGGGAGACCTTCACATGGTCATCCATCGAGCCGCCGACATCGAGCAGCATCAGGACTTTCACGGCGTTGCGGCGTTCCGGGCGCATGCGCACGTCGAGCCAGCCCTGACGGGCGGTGGCGTCGATGGTGCCGGAGAGGTCAAGCTCGTCCTCGGCGCCGCTGCGGACCCATTTGCGCAGGCGTTTCAGCGCGACCTTGATGTTGCGCGTGCCGATCTCGACGTCATCGTCATAGTTTCGGAATTCGCGCTTGTCCCAGACCTTCACGGCGCGGCGGTGGCGGCTTTCCTTCTGGCCGATGCGCACGCCCTCGGGATTGTAGCCATCGGCGCCGAAGGGGGAGGTGCCGCCGGTGCCGATCCATTTGTTGCCGCCCTGATGGCGCTCTTTTTGCTCCTCAAGGCGCTTTTTCAGCGTTTCCATCAGCTTGTCCCAGCCGCCAAGCGCCTCGATCTCGGCCTTTTCCGCCTCGGTCAGGTATTTCTCGGTGACGCTGCGCAGCCATTCCTCCGGCAACTCCTGCGCGTCAATGCCCTGCTGGAGAGACTCAAGGCCCTTGAACACCCGGCTGAAGACCTGATCGAAACGGTCGATGTGGCGCTCGTCCTTCACCAGTGCGGCGCGTGAGAGGAAGTAGAAATCCTCCACGTCCATTCCGATCACGCCCTTGTCGAGCGCTTCGATGAGGGAGAGGTATTCGCGCAGGGAGACGGGCACTTTCGCGCTGCGCAGTTCGGTGAAGAAGTTCTGGAGCATGGGGGCGTCCCGGTTCGCTGGGCGGCAGTCGAAGCTTAATGTAACGAGACCCGCGGGCGGGTCAAACGCCGTGCGAGGGTCACTCGCCGGTCTCGCCGCGAATGGCCTGCCTCGGGTCCATCTTGGGCGCGGGGGCAAGGCGCATCACCTCGGTCTGGAAGCGCTCGTCCTCCTCCGCCACGAGAAGGGCGATGGCGCGCGAAACCGCGTCAATGAGCGCGTCGCGCCAGGTCTCGTCGGCCTTCGCGAAGTCGGCGAGCACATGATACATCACCATCGACCTGTCGCCCGGATGGCCGACGCCCATGCGCACCCGGCGGAAATCCTCGCCAAGATGGGCGAGCATGGAGCGGATTCCATTGTTTCCGGAATGGCCGCCGCCGCGTTTGACCCGCAGGCGACCCGGGGCGAGGTCGATCTCATCGTGAAACACGGTGACATCGCGCTGGGCGGCCTTGTGGAAACGCAGCGCCTCGGAGGCCGCGCGGCCGGTTTCGTTGTAATAGGTCTGCGGCTTCATCAGCAGCACGCGTTCGCCGCCGATCTGGCCTTCGCAGATCTCTGACTGGAATTTCGTCCGCCAGGGCGCAAAGCCATGGTCGGCGGCGATGCGGTCAACCGTCATGAAGCCGATATTGTGCCGGTTGCCAGCGTATTTCGCGCCGGGATTGCCCTGTCCGATGAAGATCCTCATGGCCGGGGTGTTAGCGCGGGATGGAGAGCGGGGGAAGGGCATACGAAAAAGGGGCACACTTGCGCGCGCCCCTTCCATGCTTTTGATCCGCCAGTCGGCGGGAGGATTATGCCTCGTCCTCGGCCTCAAGGTCTTCGGCGTCGTCCTTGGCAACCGCGCCGCCGCGACCGGCAATGGTCGCGATGGTGAAGTCACGGTCAACGATGGTCGGCTCGGCATCAGCCGGGAGCGCGATGTCGGAGATCTTGATGTTGTCACCGATCTGGAGCGCCGAGATATCGGCCACCAGATATTCAGGGATGTGACCTGCCGGGACGAGAAGCTCGACCTCGTGACGCACGATGTTGAGCGTGCCGCCGCGCTTCAGGCCGGGGCAGACGTCTTCGCCTTCGAAATGCACGGCGACTTCAACCTTGATCTTCTGGTCTTCTTCGACGCGGAAGAGATCGATGTGGACGGGCTGGTCGGAGACGGGGTGGAACTGGACATCCTGCGGGATGACCAGCTGCGGCTTGCCCTTGTGGGTGATGGTGACGAGGTGGGAGAGGAATTTCCCGCTCTCGATCGCCTTCAGCACTTCATTGTAGCGCAGTTCGATCGCCACCGGGCCGAGCTTGCCGCCATAGAGAATGCCGGGCACGAAACCGCGGCGACGCGCATCGCGGGCGCCGCCCTTGCCGGTGCGTTCGCGGACTTCCACCGCGAGGGTGATAGATGTGATTGCCATTGTGTTTTTTTCCTTCGCCCTGAAGTCCGCCGCGCAGGAGTTCATGCACGGTGACAGCCTGACAGGAACGGCATTGCGCCGCCCTTTCCAAGCGGCGGCTTATACGGGGCCGCAGCGGCGCGCGCAAGGGACCGTGAAGAACGGGCCGAGAAGAGCTGGCTGAAATGGCGGGCTCAGGCGTCGCCGGGCGCGTCGGGTGTTGCGTCGCCGGGATGGCTTTCGGGGGAATGACCCGCCG